>NZ_CATKPW010000001.1:0-283758 GCF_949767675.1 Pseudomonas sp. IT-P395 | reverse complement strand
CCACCCCCCCCACTCCTACAGTGGATCTGTGTTCGACATCAGTTCCTGTGGGTGCTGCAGTCAGGCACCATCAAGGGTGCGGCGGACCTTTTCGAGCAGTTCACTGATCTGAAACGGCTTGACCAGCATGTCCATGCCACTGCCCAGAAACACCTGACGATTGATCGCTGTCTCCGCATACCCGGTCATGAACAGAATCGGCAATCCCTCACGCCAACCGCGCGCAACATCCGCTAATTCACGACCGCTCATGCGCGGCAGGCCGACGTCGGTCAATAACAGGTTGATCGACGGATCATTCTGCAACCGCTCCAGCGCCGTTTCGATATCCGCCGCCTGGGTGCAGCGATAACCGGCGTCCTCCAGCACTTCAGTGACAAACATGCGCACCGACGGCATATCCTCGACAATCAGCACATGCTCACCGCTGCCTTGCGGATCGACCACGGGAGCAGGGATATCGGCCCCCGTCGGATCGGTGGTGGCCGGCAACATGATCGTCACTTCGGTACCGCGCCGCGCGACGCTGCGGATGTGTGCATCGCCACCCGACTGGCGGGCAAAACCATAGATCGTCGACAACCCCAGCCCCGTACCCTGGCCCAACGGTTTGGTGGTGAAAAACGGATCGAAGACCTTGTCGATGACATTGTGCTCGATGCCCGTACCGTCATCACGCACCGACAGCGCCACGTAAGCGCCATCGGCCAGATTCGGATCGCCATGGGAGTACGCGGCGTAAGTATTGACCCAGATATTGCCGCCCACCGGCAGGGCATCCCGGGCGTTGATCACCAGATTCAACACCGCGCTTTCCAGCTGCACCGGGTCAACCAGCGCGATGGCCGGTTTGCTGGTCAGCTCTAGCTTGAGGGTGATCCGCTCACCGATGGTGCGCATCAGCAATTCTTCCAGCGAACGGACTTGCTCGTTGATGTCCACCGGCCGTGTATCCAGCGGCTGCTGACGGGCGAAGGCCAGCAGACGATGGGTGAGCGACGCAGCACTCATCGCCGAATTCAGCGCCGCTTCGCTATAAAACTGCACCTTGTCCAGACGTTGATCGGCAACACGTTTCTGGATCAGCTCGAGGCTGGTGATGATCCCGGTCAGCAGGTTGTTGAAGTCGTGGGCGATACCGCCGGTGAGTTTGCCCAGTGCGTCCATTTTCTGCACTTGCAGCAACTGCGCCTCGGCACGCACGCGCTCGGCGACTTCCTTGGCCAGTTGCGTGGTGGTGTCGTCCAGGCGCGCCAGATGCGAGCGCTCGCGATGGCGGTGTTCGGTAACGTCCTCAACGAAGACCAGGCTTAGTTCGGGCGTGCGGTACGGGGAAATCTGCCACTCGGTCTCGCGGATCTCGCCCTGCACGCGCATGTTCAGCGTGCCTTTCCAGCGCTCGCCATCGACCAGACGCAGGCGCAGCTCATTGAGGATGGCGCTCTGATCTTCGGCGAAGCATTCACGCAGGGCCTGCGGATCCCGATTGTCGAGAATCAGTTGTGTGAAGGCATGGTTGCATTCGTGCACCTTGAGGCTGGCATCGAGCACCGCGATCGGTGCGGAGACGTTGACGAAAATCTCGCGAAACCGCGCTTCACTTTCGCGCAGGGCATTTTCCGTGTCGCGTACTCGCAGCAACGTGCGCAGGGTGGCCAGCAGCACATCCGGGTCAACCGGGTGAATCAGGTAGGCATCGGCACCGGCGTCGAGGCCGGTGATGATGTCGCCGGTCTGGATCGACGCAGCTGACACATGAATAACGGGTAGCAGCGCCGTGCGGGTATCTGCGCGCAGTTTGCGCACGATGTCGAAGCCGCTCATGTCCGGCAGATTGACGTCGAGAATCAACGCATCGAGCGCTTCGCTGTCGATCAGCGCCAGCCCCTCGCCGCCGGTGCCGGCCTCCAGCACCTCGTAGCCGTGGCGCTCCAGCCGCCGGCGCAGGGCGTAGCGGGTGGCGACGTTGTCGTCGACGATCAACAGGCGGATGTCACGTTTCATCGACGTTCTCCAGAGCGATCGCCAGTGGAATGATCACGAAGAAGGTCGAACCGACCCCCGGCGTGCTTTCCAGCCCGACTTCACCGCCGAGCAGGGCGGCGAAGCGTTTACACAGCGACAGGCCCAGCCCGGTGCCGCGCAGACGTTTCTGCAGCGGCGAGTCGACCTGGGAAAAGTCCTCGAACAATGCGCCATGCAGCTCGGCAGCGATACCGATTCCGGTGTCGCTGACCGCAAATCGCACCTTGTCCGCCCCTTCGAGCCGCGCCGAAACCCGCACTTCGCCACGGGTGGTGAACTTCAGCGAGTTGGAAATGAAGTTGCGCAGGATCTGCGCGAGTTTCTTGTCGTCGGTATACAGGCGCGGCAAACCGACCGGTTCTTCGAAGATCAGATCGACGGCGGAGGCATCGACAATCGGCCGGAACATCCCGCGCAGCGCGGAGAACAGGTCGAACATGTCGAACCACGCCGGGGAAATGCTGATGCGCCCGGCCTCGATCTTCGCCAGATCGAGCAGGTCATCGACCATGTCGCTGAGTTCGCGCGCAGCCGTGCTGACGAACGCTACCTGCTTGTGTTGCTCGGGACTGAGCGGGCCGTCGAGTTCGTCGGCGAGCAGGCTGTTGATGCTCAGGATCGAACCCAGTGGCGTGCGGAACTCATGGCTCATGTACGACAGGAAACGGCTTTTCAAGTCCGAGGCCTGGCGCAATTCCTCAGCCTGTATGTCGAGTTCAGCGTACAGCGCCAGCACACCCTGATTGGTTTCATCGAGTTCTTCGCGCAGGGCCGCGGTTTCGCTCTGCAACTGCGCAATCAGCGCAGCCTGCTCGGCACTGCTCAGAATCGGCGACTCAGCCATGGGCGGCCTCCAGGGCAACGACCAGTACCGTTACATCGTCGCGCCCGCGACAGAAATCGCGGTGCAGGACGGCGGCTATCACGGCGGGATGGCGGTGCACCAGACCGGGGTAGTCTTGAAGATTCCAACGGGACTGCAAGCCGTCGCTGTACATGATCAATAGATGTCCGTTCACGTGAGCATAGTCAAAGGGCCGGGCTTTCCGGTATTGCACGCCGACAATGCCCGGGTGCGAAGCGAGGCCGCGGGACTTGTCGGCGTTGATCAGGCTGGCGCCGATGTTGCCGACGCCGGCGAAGGTCAGGCTGTCGCGCCGTGCATCGAATTGGGCAAACGCAACAGCGCCACCACGAGTGCCGATCATGTCGCGGTGCATGTCTTCCATCAGCATCACTGGCTCGGCAAAAGGCATCAGAGCGAAGGTTTGCGCTCCGGCCCGCCCGGCGCGTTCGGCGTCTTCACCGTGACCGAGGCCGTCGATGATCAGCGCGCTGACGCTGCCGTTGTCATACGCCAGGTGCCAGACATCGCCGCAGGCGGGATCGTTGTGCAGCGAGTGCTGGCTGACTCCAAAATGCATGTCCGGTTCGCGATCCGAGCGAGGATAAAACCGGGCCAGTAACACCGCGCCACGGGCATCCGCGTACACATCAAACACTTCAGCCTGGCGTGATATCGAGCCGAGGCCAATGCCTTGGGTGCCTCCGGTGGAGAAGCCGTCGGGCATACAGGCCTGCAAATCAAACCCCTGAGCACGGTCGATAGCGAGCAACTCAATGCCGAAACCATCAATGCGCGGCAGCACCCGCAGGTGCATCTCACCGTGGTTGGCGTGCTTGAGCACGTTACTCGCCAGCTCCGTCGCCACCAATGCCACACGCCCGGCATCGCGCTCGTCGAAGCCATGCTGTTCGGCCAGTTGTTGCGCCGTACGCCGTGCGTAGCCGATCTGGCTGCTGTCCTCGATCAGTAAAACCTGGGTCATCGACCCGCTGATATTCATGTCCATCGGGTAATCGTTATTCGTGTGCCCTTGCCGGGCTCTGTTTCCAGTTCGAACTCTTCAACCAAGCGTTTCGCCCCGGTCAGGCCCAGGCCCATGCCGCTGCCGGACGTCCAACCGTCAGTCATCGCCAGTTTGATGTCGGCAATGCCCGGGCCTTCGTCGCGGAAGGTCAGGCGCAGACCGACCTTGTGATCTTCATCGAGGATCTGCCAGTCCATGTCGCCGCCACCACCGTAAACCATGGTGTTACGCGCCAGCTCGCTGACGGCCGTGACCATTTTGGTCAGGTCGATCAGGCGCATTCCGCATTCGGTGGCCAGTTTGCGTGCGGTCTGGCGCGCGAGCACGACATCCTGCTCGATGTGAATGGGTTGAGTACCGCTGCTGCGTACGGTCATTGCCGGTCTACTCGTTCCTGCAGCAGCTTCATCCCGCGCTCGACGTTCAATGCCGTGCTGACACCGGGCAGCGTCAGGCCCAGTTCGACCAGGGTGATCGCCACCGCCGGCTGCATGCCGACCAGCATGGTTTCGGCGTCCATGATTTTCGACAGGCCGGAGATCGTGCTGATCATCCGGCCAATGAACGAGTCGACCATGTCCAGCGCCGAGATGTCGATCAACACCCCGCGCGCCGAGGTCTTGCTGATGCGCTCGGACAAGTCGTCCTGCAAGGTGAGGGCGAGCTGGTCATGCATGTCGACCTGGATGGTCACCAGCAGGAACTTGCCCATCTGGAGAATCGGGATACGTTCCATGTTTATACCGTCTTGACGAGGCTGACACCCAGACGGGTCAGGGCCAGTTTCAGCGCATCGGCCAGATTGGCCTTGGTCACCACGCCTTGCAGGTCGAGGCCGAGGTGGACGATGGTTTGCGCGATCTGCGGACGTACGCCGCTGATGATGCAATCGGCGCCCATCAGGCGGATTGCGGTCACGGTTTTCAGCAGGTGCTGGGCGACCAGAGTATCGACGGTCGGCACGCCGGTGATGTCGATGATGGCGATTTCCGAACCGGTGTCGACGATGCGTTGCAGCAGCGACTCCATCACCACTTGCGTGCGCTGCGAATCGAGGGTGCCGATCATCGGCAGCGCCAGCACGCCGTCCCACAGCTTGACCACCGGGGTCGACAGCTCCAGCAGCTCTTCCTGCTGACGCTTGATCACCGCTTCGCGGGATTTTTGAAAGGTGCGGATGGTGTGCATGCCGAACGCGTCGAGCAGTTCCGAGACTTCCCAGAGTTGTTCGGCGAGCAGTGCAGGCTGGTCTTTGTAATGGCTCTGCAGCAGGTTAAACAGCGGGCCTTTGAGGGCGAAGATGAAACTGGCGGTCTGTTGCGAATCCTGGCCGAGCAGGGCGCGGCTGTGGGAGAGCTTTTCGAGGAACTGGCGGGTGGCTTCCCAGCCCGGTGCGGCGATATTGGTGCCGTTGTCGTTTTCGATGCCACTGACCACCAGTTGCAGGAATTCTGTGGTTTGTTGCTGCAGATCGTGCTCTTTCAGGTTACGCGTGGCGCCGCTGGCTTGCAGGCCGTTGATCCATTCGCCCAGCAGTTGTGCTTGTTTGTTTTTCATCGCATCGAGTGTGCTGTTCTGCAGTGCTGCCATGTGCCTGTTGCTCCGTCGCGAATTGGGGGGCGGTCGTGAAAATGATCGCCGCGAAGTGATCGACATTTGCCGTTCGAAATAGTTGTTCGTTCACGCACGTATATTTTTGATCTGGCGCAAGGAACGTCCCGGTAACTCTAGTCGGCGTGGCCGGGCGCGGCGAAGTTTTGAACGTTGGCGCGGGGCAGGCTTCGAATCTTTGACACCCGGCGGATGTGCGTCGGGGGTGTTTGACCAACGAGGTGGCCATGAACGAGCAAACGAAGCAGAGCCAATCTGGCGAACCGATCAATCGCAATGATCCAGCCATTGACCCGCAGGTGCCGGGGCAGCCGGTGCCGACGCAGCAGCAGGGCGATGGCGGGCAGGCGCAGAGTGGCGATCCGGCGGTGGATCAGAAGAACAAGCACACGGACAACGACAATGAGTTCAGCCCGGGCTTCGAGCCAAAACCGGACCGGGCAAAGCCGGGCGAGGAGACCGATGCTGATATTGATACGGATGGCGGTTGATTTCGGCGGATATGACAAGGCCGCATCTACTGGATGCGGCCTTTTTTTTGCTTTGGATTTGTGGCGTTGCGGACATCGATCCCCCTCACCCCAGCCCTCTCCCCCAAGGGGGCGAGGGGGAAGGGAGCCGATCTCGGTGCTTTTCAAAAGCTCAGTTCAGCTCGAGATTTCAGATCGGGGGCTGTGCAGAACCTGCGTTCGACTCAAAACGTTCAGGTCGGCGTAACTCGAGCATCCACCTCGGTCGGCTCCCTCTTCCTCCGGGCGGTCCGACGTTTCGGGAGGGCTGGGGTGAGGGTAAGGCTGTTTACTTGCTCGGATGCTTGGCCTGCAGTTCCTTGGCGGCGGCCAAATGTTTTTCCAGGGCTGGCAGCATTTTCTGCGCAAACGCCTTCAATTCAGGAGCGCCTTTGACCTTGTCATCGGTCACGGTATTGGCTTGTTTCTTGAACAACTCGATGGTTTCTTCGTGCGCCTTCACCTGATTGTTGGCGTACGCCGCGTCGAACGACTCATCACGCACTTCGAGGATTTTTTCCTTGGCCTGTTTGACCAGAGTTGTGGTGTCTGGAACTTCGATGTCGTTAGCCTTGGCAATGGTCGCCAGCTCATCGTTGGCCTTGCCATGGTCGGTGATCATCATATTGGCGAAGGCCTTGATGTCAGCCGATTGGCTTTTTTCCAGCGCCAGTCGACTAGTTTCGATTTCCGCGATGCCACCGGCAGCGGCGTTATCGACAAAGTCATTGTCAGTCGCAGCGAAGGCGCTGCCCATGCCGCTGCTCAAAGCGACAGCCAAAACCAGATGACGCAGGTTGAATCCGTCCATTGGTGTATCTCCACGCAGTTTTTGTTGGTGTTAACCAATGGAGGCAATGTGGCGAATAAAGGTTTGATCGCATTTGCGACAGGGCGACGAACGGACACCGCTGGTCTGACAGGTGGTCGACAGAAGCGCCCAACCGAGGCCATTCTGATAACTGGCCAGCGCAATCGGTCGTGTTGGCCAGCCGATCAACTGACGGAGGTGTTCCATGCCGGTGACCCATGATCTGTTACAGGACTTGAAGCTTACAAAGGAAGAGATCCAGCAAAAACGCACCGCGGATCCACATCTGGATGCACTGATCAACAAGTACTCCCAGGCGGACGCCGAGGTAGTCAAGGCCGAGACTGCCACCTCGGATGCTCCCAGCGACGACACGCTGAAAAAACTCAAAGAAAAGCGCTTGCAGGTCAAAGACAAGATTGTCGAGCAATTGCAGGCGCGAACCTGAGGCCTTGTTGATCCGCCGACCTGCGGTTGCGGATTGACGGGAACGACAGCCCCGACCGGCACCTCGAATGTACAGAGTCTTCTTTTACCGACTCTTTACGAGGTGCCTTATGAACGATCCCAAATTCCCCAGTGAAGAGCAGGGCGCATTCGACCCGGTTCCCACGCATCCCGAACCCAACAGCCCGGCGCATACCACGGCCAATCCTGAAGAACCGGATGAGGATCTTCCCGAAGACGAAGATCCGGACAAGTTCGACAAGTCCAGCAACTGACAGATCGCCATCGCTGGCAAGCCAGCTCCCACAGTGAATGGTGTTGTCCGCAAATGCCGTGGTCAGCAAAGAACCCTGTGGGAGCTGGCTTGCCAGCGATGGCGTCAGTAGGCTCGATACAGATCCAGCAGGTTCACTTCAGCGCCGCATCCAACGGCATCCGCGCCATATGCGTCGCCTTCAACGAGCCGAAATACAACCACGGCCCATACTCGCGCACCGTGGTAATCGGCGAATAATTGCCACTGCTCGCATCCTGCAGATTGGCGATCACCTTGCCGTCCAGATCCAGCCCCAGAACAAACCCGCGCTTCTCCACCGGTTTCGGTAAAACCTTCAGCGCCCGCACGATCATCTTGCGCACGAATGGATGCCCCGCCGTGCCATCAAGCAGAGCATTGCGCGGCGCATACAACGCCACCCAGAACCGATTGCTGCCATTGAACGCCAGGTTGTCCGGCAGCCCCGGCAGGTTGTCGATGAACAGGTCGTGAGTGCCGGTTTTCGGCCCGGTCAGCCAGTAACGGCTGATGCGGTAAGCGCCGGTTTCATTGACCAGCACATAGGCGTCGTCCGGGCCGAGGGTCACGCCGTTGGCGAACTCCAGCTTGTCCAGCAGCACACTGGTTTTGCCGCTCTGAAAGTCATAGCGCAGCAGACGTCCATCGCCGCCGTGCTCAATGACCGCCTCGCCGTCATGGCCATAACCCCAGCGACTGGAAGCATCGCTGAAATAGGCGTAATGCCCGGACTTGTCGATGGCCACGTCATCGGTAAAACCAAATGCCAGTCCATTGGCCTCCGTGGTCAAAGGAACCAGCTGACCTTGCGCATCGAGGGACAGCAAGCCCTTGACCCCATCGGCAATGACCAGCAAGCCGTTCGGATGCCGGGCCAATCCCAGCGGTCGGCCACCGGTGTCGGCGAGTACTTTGCGTTGCTGGCCGTCGAGGCTGGTGCGGATCAGTCGGCCGTCGTGCAGTCCGGTGATCAGGAAGTCACTCTCCAGCAGCAAGGCTTCCGGTCCCTCGATGTCGCTCGGCCCGACCTGCACTGCGCCTTTGAGTTTCTGATTCTCGGCGTAGAGACCTTCTTTCAGCGAAGGTGCTGGAGGCGGCGTCCAGGCCACGGGTTCGACTTTGGTCGGCATCAATAATAAGAACGCGATGACGATGAGGATCAGCAGCAACAACAGATGCCGTAGCTTCACGCGCTGGCCCTCGTCGATGCCAGGTATTGCGCGGCCATGTCGCGCAGCGCCAGCATCGATGCGGCGGATTCACGCTCGATGCGCCGTTTCAGCAGCAGGTGATTGGCGATGCGCATGCCCAGTCCTTCGAAGCGATAATCCAGCGTGCGCACGAACCGCGTGCCGCTGCTTGCCGCGCTGCATTCATAGGTCAGCAGCAACGACAATCCATGATCGCCTTGCGCCCGCGCGCACCAGCGCCGACCGGGCAAATACTCGGTGACCTCCCAGCTCAAATGGCCTTCACGTCCACCCGCGTGAATGTCCTCTTCGAAGCGCGAGCCGGCATGCAGCGGGCCGTGGGCGCCGTCGATTTTCAGCGAAGAGGGGTGCCACTCCGGCCAGCGACCGACGCTGGCGGCGTAGGCGAGCACGGCAATCGGGTCGCCAGCGATATCGATGGTGTGCTGCATACGGGTCATGGGCATTCTCGAATAGCTCAAAGGGGCGGTTTCCGGCTCCCAGTACAGGGTGCCGCACAGGTAGTCCATCAGCGGCAGAACGATGTTGAAGTTGCGCTCCTGCATGCGCTCGCGGCGGTGATGCAATTCGTGCAGACGGCGCATCTGGCGGATCCACGGCAGGCGGGTCAGCGGGTTGTGCGGCGGCAGGTGTTCGCAGGCGTGGAATATTTCGTAAGTCAGATAACCGAGGACCATGCAGCCGCCGAACAGTCCGGCGACGTTGGCGTTGGCTTGTGCGATCAGCCACCACAGCGGCAGGGTGATCACCAGCGTGTGCACTACGATCAGCCAGGCGGGAAACAGAATCACCCGCCAGTCACGGGCACTGTCGTAGGTCATGTGGCCGGGGGTGAAGAAGCTGTGATGATCGCCGGCATGCCGGGCGTAGAACATTTTTGCGAAGGCTTTTTTGTGGTGGCCGAGATGGCGATGGACCATGTACACGCCGAAATTGAACAACAGCAGGGTCAGCGGCACTGTCAGCCATTCCAGCAAGCTGACCTGCTGCACGCTGCTCCAGAACCCACTGATGGCCAGCACCCCGAACAACAGCACGAAGGCGCCGTGCAGCCAAGGGTTGTACAGCGGATGAATGGCCGCACGGTAACGGCTGCGGAATATCTCGGTGGTCTGCCTCACTGCTTCACCTGCGGTATTGTTGTTATACCCGGCAGATTAGCCGATCCGGCCGTTTGTGCAGGCCGGACCTCGATGGCACATGCGCCATGCTCCGGTGTAATGCTGCCCCTTCAGCTCAAAGGGTTCCAGCGTTGCGACCAGTCGTCATCGGTGCGGATCACTTCGCGCAGCAGGTGGAAGGCTTGCTGCAGCGTCGCCGAATCGCGATCGCGTGAGTAGACAAGGTAAGTCGGGTAGCCAAATTCCGGAGCTTTGGTCACCGCTTCGAGGGCGCCGCTTTCCAGATAGGTGCGCACCACACGAGTGCGGAAGTAGCCGCTGCCGCCGTGCTCGAGAATGTATTGCAGAGCCAGCGGGCCGAGATTGAAACTCAGCGCCGCTTTGGCTTTTTCCGGCAGGGCAGCGTCATGCTGGCGGCGGAAGTCCGGGCCCCAGTCGATGTAGACGTAGGGATCGGGGCGATCGGGGGCGCGCACCAGAATCAGTTTTTCTTCAAGCACTTGCTCGACCTGCAAGCCCGGCCAGTATTCCGGCTGATAGACCAGCGCCGCGTCGAGCACGCCGAGTTCGAGCTGGCGCAGCAGGTTTTCGCCGTCGCGGATTTCCATGCGCAGGGCATGCCCGGGAATTTTCTCGCGCAGTTCCGCCGCCCAACTGAGCATCAACGGGTTGCACAGGCTGACTTCGCCGCCGATGTGCAGCACGTTGTGATAACCCTCGGGCAGTGGCAGGTCGCGGCGCGCCGCTTCCCAGGTCTGCACCAGCTGATTGGCGTAGACCACAAAGGCCTCGCCATTGGGCGTCAGTTTTGCCCCGGCGCGGTTGCGCACGAACAGCGTACTGCCCAATTGGCTTTCGAGTTTCTGCACCCGGGCGGTGATCGCCGTTTGCGTGACGAACAGCTTCTGTGCGGCGGCGGCGAGGCTGCCGTGACGGACGATTTCCAGAAAGGTGCGAGCGAGATCGATGTCCATGGGCGGGCCGGTGTTTGAGGTGCGGCATTGTAACGGCAAAAGCCCCTCATCGGATCGCCGCCCGCCTAACCCTCTCCCGGAGGGAGAGGGGACCGATTGGGGGATATTGAAGCAATGCACTGACTTGAACGATCAGCGTTGAATCCATAATCGACTCGATTTTTCAGGTCGATGCAGGGCGCCAGACACCTCGGTCGGTCCCCTCTCCCTCTGGGAGAGGGCTAGGGTGAGGGAAAATGCAGTCACCGCCAAAATCAACTGGCCAACTCGGTCAAACGCACCCGCGCCCACTCTTCAATCAACCGCGCCGGCGTGCCACACACCTTACGCTTGAATACAAAATTTCGGCACTTCTCGGCAAACTGATGGCGGTTGTAGAGCATGTCCTCCTGCATCTCCTGCAACTCGGTTTCGCGGCATTGCTGGATCAACGGCTGATCAACCCGCGCCTTGCGCTCGCGCACCGCGGCATAGGTCGGATCGCTCAGCACAGCATTGGCCCGCTGCAGCAACCACAACGAAAACTCGTCCGGGCAGCGCGGGCCAACTTCCTGAACCATGCCCAGTTGCCACGCCTGCACCGCGCTTACCGGCAGGCAAGCCTGGGTCAATTGCTCGGCCATCGCCGGTCCGACGGCGCGGGGCAGGCTGTAGGTCCAGTATTCGGAGCCGTACAAACCCATGCTCTTGTAATGCGGATTGAGCACGATATCGGCGCGGGCAAACACGATGTCGGCCGCCAGTGCGAGCATCACGCCACCGGCGCCCGCGTTGCCGGTGACGCCGCTGACCACCAGTTGCCGGGCCGTCAGCAGTTCTGCGCAGACGTCGTCGATTGCCTGAATATTGGCCCAGGCTTCGGCGCCAGGATCCTGCGCAGCTTGAATTACGTTCAAATGCACGCCGTTGGAAAAACTGCCGCGCCCACCCTTGATCAGCAACACTTGGGTATCACGGGACTTGGCCCAGCGCAGCGCGGCGACCATGCGCTGGCATTGCTCGGTGCTCATGGCGCCGTTGTAGAACTCGAAGGTCAATTCGCCGACGTTGCCGGATTCGCGATAACGAAGCGGTTGATAGGCTTCGTCACTGAACGGCTGTGTAGCGATCGACCAGTCCAGCACCGGCACGTCGGTCAGTTGCCCGGCCAACAGGTGCCGCGCCGGTTGCTTGAAGGTTTCTTCGCCAGGTTGCGGTTTACGCCGCAGTGCGCCAATCCACAAACTTTGATCACCCGCTGCAACCAGCACCGCATCGTCATGCACCGCGAGAATCTCGCCGGGCATGCCGCTGCGCGAATCGAGGTGTGCGTCGTACACGTAATACTGACCGCCAGCGAGGCTCGCCAACACACCGGGCTGGCCGTCGGCGGCATCGATACAACGTTTGATGAAGCGCGCGCAATCGTGCCAGCTGAAACTGCGGTCGACCTGTTTCATGTTCGGTTGCAAGCGCCCGCGCACTTTCGTATCGGCGTAATCCAGCGCCACCGGCTCAAAGCCTTCGACGAATTTCTCCACCACTTCGCGTATGCAGCGAATCGCCGCGTCACTGACCCGACCGTTGTACAGCTCGGATTTGCGCAGGCCCGCTGGCAGATTGAATTCGCAAGTGGCCCACACCGGGCCGGCGTCCATTTCCTCGACGGCCTGCAGCGCGGTGACGCCCCAGCTCGGCAGCTCGTTGGTAATTGCCCAGTCGAGGGCACTGGCGCCGCGATCGCCGACGATGCCGGGATGGATGATCACCACCGGACGCTCGGTGTTGCTCCACAGTGCCTGCGGAACGCGGTCCTTGAGGAACGGGCAGATCACCAGATCCGCGCCACTGTTCTCGATCTGTTCGCACACAGCCTGTTCATTGGTAAACAGCACGACGCTGGGTGAGTGCCCGGCCTCGCGCAGTTCCAGCCAGGCGCGTTGGGTCAGACCGTTGAACGCTGACGACAGCAGAATGATGTTGAGTGGTCGCATGCTTGCTCTTCCTTGAGTGGATTCAGCCACGGGCTCTCGCTGAGCCGTCCTTGGCTTTCGATGGAGCCGCGAGATTAATCAGTGGCCGGCCACGCGCCAGTGACCGAGGTCAACGTTGTGTCAGCCAATGTTTCTGCGGCGACCAAACGCCTTATGCTCAATGGTTTGCTTGTGCTGATTTTTTATTACTTCAAATGTCTTCGAGGCTATTGCACAGTCGCGCCTGATCAGAGCCGGACGATCCCGGCAGAACGATGGTTTTTCGCAGCGGGTGGGACCCGTTTCAGGGAGCAAGGCATGGGTGGGTACAACCCGCATTACCAGATCATCGGGCAGATGTTCCAAAAGGACTATCGCTGGCTGTGCGCTGCCGTTGGCCGCACGCTGGGTTGCCCGCACAGTGCGCAAGACATTGCCTCGGAAACCTTTTTGCGGGTATTGGCACTGCCGGACCCCACGGCCATTCGTGAGCCACGCGCGCTGCTGACCACCATCGCCCGGCGGCTGGTGTACGAAGGTTGGCGCCGTCAGGACCTTGAACGCGCTTATCTGGACAGTCTGGCGCTCGCGCCCGAGCCGGTGCATCCGTCCCCGGAAGAACGCGCGCTGGTGATCGAAGCACTGCTGGCGGTCGATCGCCTGCTCAATGGGCTGTCGGCCAAGGCAAAAGCGGCGTTTCTCTACCATCAACTCGACGGTTTGACTTACAGCGAGATCGGCGAGCGCCTCGGCGTGTCCACCAGCCGCGTGCAGCAATACATGGTCGAGGCGTTCAAGCGCTGCTATCAGGCGATGCAGGCATGAGGCCGGACGAAGCGGTGATCGACGAGGCGGCGCAATGGTTGGCGTTGCTGCAATCGGACAAGGCGGGCATGGCCGAGCGGGCCGCATTCGAGGCTTGGCGTGTTGCTGATCCTCGGCATCAGCAGGTCATCGAGCAAATGGGCGGCGGCCTCAATCTGCTGCGTAACCCGAGCCTGCGCAACGTGCCGCGCAACAGCCTGCTGCACAGTCTCAATGCGCCATCGAGTCGGCGACGCTTTATCAGCGGCAGTTTGAGTGTGCTCGGCATTGCGCTGTTGGCCGGGTTGCTCGGACGGCGCTACGGCTGGCTGCCGGAGGCGGGGGAGTTGTCGACCGGGACTGGCGAGCGACGTGACTTCACCCTGGCCGACGGCAGTGCGCTGACCCTCAACGCACGCAGCCGTGTGGTGCCTTTGTTCGATAGCCAACAGCGCCTGCTCGCCTTGCGCAGCGGTGAGTTGTTGGTCGACGTAGCGAAAGATTCGGCGCGGCCCTTTGTGGTCGAGACCGGGCACGGTCGCATGCGTGCACTGGGGACGAAGTTTCTCGTGCAGTACAGCGAGGAGGCGACGCGATTGGTGATGCTTCATTCGCAAGTTGAAGTAGTCACCGCAGGTGGCGCGCGGCAAGTGGTGGCGGCCGGCGAAAGTCTGCTGTTCAACGGTGCCGGGTTGCTGTCGCTGGAGCGCAGCAACGGCCAGGAAAGTGCCTGGGTGCAGGGGCGCCTGGAAGTGCACGACCGGCCTCTGCGCGAGGTCATCGACAGCCTGCGCCGTTACCGTCGCGGCATTTTGCATCTGAGTCCGGAAGTCGCCGATCTGCGCCTCAGCGGGCTGTATCCGCTCGACGACAGTGATCGCACCCTGCAACTGCTGGAGCACTCGCTGCCGATCCGCGTGACTTGGCACAACCCGTACTGGGTCAGCGTCGACGCGCGGTTATAAATCCATAACTTCTTGGCCTAATCGCCGCCCTATAAAAAGCGCTGGCCCGCTGCTCATTCCCTGCAGATGCCTCCAACAGGGAAACCCTTCGATGTTCTCATTCAAACAACAATTACCTCGATTGACCCTCGCCGCTGCCTTGGCGCTGGGCCTCAGTCCACTGGCGGCAGTCGCTCAGGAATCTGCTGCGGCGGTGTTCACCTTCGACATCGCTAGCGGACCGCTCGACGAAGTGCTGCTGGGCATCTCGCGGCAGAGCGGTGTGCCGATTTCCTTCAGTCAGGAGCTGGTGCAGGGCAAACGCAGCGCGGCGGTGCGCGGGGCGTTGGGCGGTCGTCAGGCAGTGGAAAAGGCTTTGCTCGGCAGCGGCCTGCAAGTCGAGCAAAGCGCTCAGGGCCTGACCGTTCGCGCAGCCGATGCGCCGGTGAAAGTCACTGCCGTGGCACCGGTCACCAGCGCCGATTACCGCATGGAAAAAGTCACCGTCACCGGCTCGCGCATTGCCCGCGCGCAAAGCGATGGCGCGACGCCGGTCAACGTCATCACCCACGAAGAAATGGAAGCGCGCGGCTACAAAAACGTCTACGACGCCCTGGCCACACAAACGCAAAACACCGGCATGACCCAAGGCGAAGATTACGGCAATACCTGGCAACCAGCGGCCAGTGCGCTGAACCTGCGCGGCCTCGGCCCGAACCATACGCTGGTGTTGATCAATGGCCGTCGCGTGGCCGATTACCCGACGCCATACGACGGCAAGGTCAACTTCACCAACCTGGCGAACATTCCGTCGGCGGTCATCGAACGCATCGAAATCCTCAGCAGCGGCGCCTCGGCGATTTACGGCTCGGACGCGATCGCCGGGGTGGTCAACATCATCCTCAAGGACAAGATCAACGGCGTCGACGTCAATCTCAAGGGCGGCACCAGTGAGCGCGGCGGCGGTGACAACCAGCGTTTGCAGATCAGTGGCGGCGGCAGTTGGGGCGACTTCGACGGTTTGTTTGGCCTGGAGCTGACTAACCGCGATCCAATCTGGGCCGATGACCGTGGCTTTATGCAAAACGGCCCGCTGGCGGACGTCGGTTACCGCCGCGACCTGAGTAACAGTCGCTATCTGGGACCAGGTTGCGGCGCCTATCAGGGCACCTTCGACAACAAACTGGTCAACAGTGGCGGGCGCTGCCGTACCGACCAGATGTACAACGATTACTGGACCGTGCAGACCCAGAAAGAAAACTACGACGGCTACACCCGTGGCACCTGGCATTTCAGTGACAGCGGTCAGGTCTTCGCCGACCTGATGTACGGCCTCGACCATATCCAGAACAACACACGCGGGCCGACCTTCACCTCGCCGGACTTCATCAACCAGAACAGCGGCAATCTGGAACGCTGGTATCGCCGCTTCGGTGAGGAAGAGATCGGCGGACGCACCAGCAATAACAGCAAGTGGCGCGATACCTCGTGGACCGGCACCCTCGGCCTCTCGGACAAGATCGCCGACACCGGCTGGAGTTACGATCTGGCGGCCAATCGCTCGGAGTATCGCAGCGTCAGAACCACTCGCTACACGCCGCTGTCATCGATTCAGGATTTCTACCTCGGCCCGCAGTTGGGTGTGAGCGGCGGTTATCCGGTGTTCGCCCCGGACGCCTCGCGGCTCGACCGGCCACTGACGCCGCAGGAGTGGCAGCAGTTTCGCGGCAACCTGACCCAGAGCAGCAAGTCGGTATCGACCAGCTACAACGCTTCGGTCAACGGTGATCTGGTCGATCTGCCGGCCGGTCCAGTGGGCTTCGCCGGGGTGCTGGAGGCGGGCAAGCAGGAATACCGTGTCGATCCGGATGACGGCCTCAACGACGGCACGTTCTACGGCGTAAGCCCACAGCAAAGCTCCGGGGGCTCGCGCAAGCGTTATGCGGCGGGCGGCGAGTTCAGCATTCCGGTCACCGACACGATTCTGGCGACTGCCGCCGGGCGCTGGGATCAATACAAGTTCAGTGGCCGCACCGAGCAGCAGAAAACCTACAACCTCGGGCTGGAATGGCGCCCGGTGACCAGCCTGTTGCTGCGCGGCAGTTACGGCACCAGTTTCCGTGCGCCTGACCTGAACTACATCTATCAGTCCGACAGCAACGGCTACTACCCGGCGCAAATCGATTACTACGGTTGCAGCCAGGGCGTGGAGGGCGCCTGTGAACGCGGGCGCGTTGACTACACCCAGAGCGGCACGGCGAACCTTGAGTCGGAGCGCGGCAAATCGTGGACCTACGGATTTGTCTGGTCGCCGTCGCGCAACTTCGATTTCTCCACGGATTTCTGGCGCGTGGAGATCGACGATCTGCTGACCACCGTCGATGAAAACCGCTTGCTGCAACAAGAGAACGAGTGCCGCAATGGCACTCAGGACATCAACTCGGCCAATTGCCAATCGACGCTGGCGCGCATCGATCGCAACGCCGGCAATGCGGCGGTCGATCCGAACCAGCTGAATCGCGTGCGGGTCAACGCGATCAACGCCGCGAGCGAGCGGGTCAGTGGTCTGGACTTCAAAAGCAACATCCGCTGGGGCGCCGGGCAGTACGGTGCGTTCAGTTCGGCGCTGGGCTACACCCTGGTGCTGTCGCATTACTACAAGGAATCGGAAGAGGCGCCGACACAAGACTGGCGCACCTCACGCACCAACTACGACTGGCGCAGCAAGGTCAACGCCAGCCTGACCTGGGATTATCAGAAAGCCACGGCGACGCTGATGGGCATTCGTTACGGTTCGGTCACCAACGGTGCGGGGGACGGGCGCCTGTCGCCGTGGACAGTGTTCAACGCCAGCGCGCGTTACAAACTCAATGATCGGGCGAGTGTCGGCCTGACCGTGAACAACGTGCTTGATCAGGTTAAACACGACGACTCGGCGGGGTGGCCGTACTACCCGACTGGCAACTATGACCCGTACGGACGGCAATGGTGGCTCGATGTGAGTTATCACTTCGGCGGCTGATGGCTGGAATTTCGCGTTTACGTCCTACGGAAATTGGCGATTTTTGCGGCAAGCAGGGGATATTTCCGACGACTTTTTCAGGTTGGTCGTCGGAAGCGCGACCTATAGCATCGGACCTGACATTGAAGTCGCTGAGCGGCTTGAACGCTCAGGCTCCCAGATAAAGGATCGATTATGCGTACCCCTCACATCGAGCATGAAACGCCTGCTTATTCTCATCGGTATTTTTGGCGCGATGATCGCGCCAGGTGCCCTATGGAGGATGTCGCGATGCCCACAGTACAAACACCTCGGCTCACGGGGCTGAAAAAGGCCGACGGAAAACCTGTCGAGTTGCTCGTGAACGGCCAGAACATAGACGACGATGCCTTGCTGATCGTCCACCTGACTGACCAAGGCTTTGAATTGAGCGACGTCGTCAACATGCTTTCAACCTCCGAGCTATTTCTGCAAGGCGACATGGTCAAGCGTATCACCGGCAAATCTGTCAGAACCGTGCGCCGTCTCCTGAAGGAGGGCAATCCGGTACGGCTTGACCCGCAGCAGAGTGTCGTCGCCTACCAATACGCATTGGTGCTGGAAATGGCCATTCGGGCATTCGGGGGACAGCCACGGGCGGAGGAGTGGATGCAGAAGCCCACCCCTTACCTGAACGGCCACGTGCCGTTGGAGTTGACCCGACACCCACTGGGTTTCCAGAGGGTGGAGCAACATTTGGGTCGGCTCATTTACGGGGTTACTCCATGAATCCCTTGCCCTGGGATGAACGTTGGTATGCGTGGCGACTGGATCCCGAGGTATACCGATGTACGTTGGACAGCGGGATTGGTTCAGAGGTGAACGGAGGCCGATGGAATGCACCCGGCCGGCGTGTCGTTTACGCCTCAGTCGATCCGTCCTCTGCCATTCTGGAGGTGGCCGCTAATCGCAGTTTTGATGTGCTGGACAAGGAGCCTTATGTACTGACCTGCTTTGAAGTTATCAGCGACGCAAGGGTCAGAATCGTACAGCCGGAAGAGGTGCCGAATCCTTACTGGCTGAGTCCAGCACCGCCTTCACCCAATCAACAGCGGTTTGCCGACGCTTTGCTGGCTGAGCATCCATTTGTACTGATCCCATCAGCGGCAACCCGGCATTCGTGGAATTTGCTGGTGAGTTGCGATCTGGCAGAGGGGCAGTTCAAGATGATCTCTCAGGAGCGTTTCGGGCTGGATACCCGCTTGTTGAAGGAAGTGGCATTGGCTTGATACTGAGGCATGGCATTTTTTGCATAACCTCATCACCCAACGGTCTAAACCGTCCTCTATAAATCCTGATTCGTCATCGCACATCCCTGCATAAACCAAAACGCAGGGATGGCTGTTCATGATTCAGTTTTCACCCGTCAAATCACCTTTGAGCCTGGCCTTGCTGCTGGCAATCAACACGCTGCCGGCCATCGCCGCTGATAGCACGGCAACCGAACCGACCACTCAACTGCAGCGTGTCGAAGTCACTGGGACGGCAATTCGCCGGGTCGATGCAGAAACAGCGGTACCGGTCACCATCCTGCGCGTCGAAGAGCTGCGCGAGCAGGGCGTCACCACCACCGAGGAACTGGTCAGCCGCATTTCCGCCAACCAGTCTTCGGTTGGCTCCGGACGTTCGGTGGGCTCGAGCAGTGGCGGCGCGTCCTATGCAGACTTGCGTGGCATCGGCCCGAACAAGACGCTGGTGCTGCTCAACGGTCGCCGCCTGAGCAACAACGCGACCAACGCGATCAATGGCTCGGGTGTCGACCTCAACACCATTCCGTTTGCCGCCATTGACCGCGTGGAAGTGCTGCGCGATGGTGCCTCGGCGTTGTACGGCACTGATGCGATTGGCGGAGTGATCAACTTCATCACCAAGACCAGCCTCACCGAAGGGCAGATCAGCACTAACTACGACACACCGACGCACTCCGGTGGCGGTGAAAGCCGCAACTTCAGCGGCAGTTGGGGCTTCGGTGATTTGCAGGATGATCGCTTCAACGTGTTCGGCGTGGTCAGCTACGACAAGCAGCAACGTCTGGCTGCTGAGGATCGCGGCTACACCTACAACTATCAGCCGAACCGTGGACTCGACTACACCTCCGGCACCGCATCGCCGGCCAACTGGAGTCAGGGCAGTAACGCCACCAACCCCTTGGCCGGCTCCGGCTGCAACGCACCGGGGTTGCTGGCGCGCAACGGCATCTGCCGGCAGAGCCTGTGGAACTACCTCGATCTGGTGCCGGAAACGGAGAAGACCTCGGCCTTCGCCAAAGCCACCGGCAAGCTGTCCGACGATCACAACGTCAGCCTCGAATACTTCTGGGCGCAAAACGAAAACCGCACGCAAATCGGCCCCGGCACCTTGATGGGTAATCAGGTCAACCCCGGTACGACGTTCTATCCGGGTAACGGCATCACGCCGGGGCCGAACGGCTTTGCCCTCGACCCGACGCAACCGGTCGACGTGAACTGGCGCGAAACCGCCGTCGGCGCGCGCCAGCACGAAGACGACAACACCAGTCAGCGCTTGCTGCTGAGTTTCGACGGCACGCTGGTCGGTTGGGATTACAACCTCGGTGCCTCGTACAACCAGAACAAAGTGGTCAACAGTATTCAGGACGGTTACGTCAACGACCGCGCCGTCAGTGCCGGTATTGCCAACGGTGTGATCAATCCGTTCGGCCCGCAGACGGCTGCCGGCTCGGCGCTGTTGGCGGCCAACGCGGTGGACGGCGATTACGCCACGGCGGTCGGGCGGGTGAAGGCTATCGACGGGCGCATCAGTCGTGAAATCGGCGACTGGTTCGGTGCCGGCCCTTCGGCACTGGCGTTGGGCGGCGAATACCGCAAGGAAGATTTCCATCAGGATTTCGCGCAGTTTGCCGGCGACGTGCAAAGCCTCGGTGTCGATCCCAATGGCAGCGTGGCCGGGGATCGCAGCGTCTCGGCCGAGTACGCCGAGGTCAACGTGCCGGTGCTCGACAGCCTCGAACTGTCCGCTGCCGTGCGTCACGACAAGTACAGCGACTTCGGCAGCACCACCAACCCGAAATACTCGTTCCGCTTCCAGCCGTTCAAGGAACTGGTGGTGCGCGGTGCTTACAGCGAAGGGTTCCGCGCGCCCTCGTTGTATGAGTTGTACAACCCGACTTTCACCAGTTTTACCAACGCCAACTACAACGATCCGCGCTTGTGCGCTGGCGGCAATCCGAGCAATGGCGGTATCGCCAACCGTGATTGCGCGCAGCAGTTCAATCGCACCAGTGGCGGCAATACCGACCTGAGCCCGGAAACCGCGCGCAACGTTACCCTCGGGTTTGTCTATCAACCGTTCGAGCGCCTGAGCGCCGGGCTGGATTTCTGGTGGATCGACATCGCCAACCAGATTGCCGAATTCCCCGAGTCGGCGGTGTTCGACAATCCTGAGCTGTACCCGGATCGCCTGATCCGCAAGCCGGATGGCTCCATTGACCACATCGTTACCGGCCTGGCCAACCTCGGCAAGATCAAGACCAACGGCGTCGACGTCAGCTTCGATTACCGTCTGCCGAGCACCCCGTACGGCAATTTCGGCATCGGCCTGCAAGGCACTTACGTCACTCGCTATGACTATCAGCAACAGCTCAAGGGCGACTACATCGACAAACTGGGCGATTTCCGTGGCGGCGACTTTGCTTCGGCGGGCGCCGTGGCGCGCTGGCGGCACAGCCTGACCGGCAGCTGGAGTTCCGGCCCGTTCGGCGCCGCGCTGACCAACCGCTACACCAGCGGTTACCACGACTCCGATCGCGATACTCACGATTACGTCGGCTCGTACAACGTCTGGGATCTGGCCGGCACCTACACCTGGCGCAAGACCCTGAGCGTGACCCTCGGCGCGAAAAACCTGTTCGACCGCGAGCCACCGTTCAGCAACCAGACGTACACGTTCCAGAGCGGCTACGACCCGAAATACGGCGATCCGTTTGGGCGGACGCTGTACACGCGGGTCAGTTACAAGTTCTGAAACGAGCCCTGTAGGAGCTGCCGAAGACTGCGATCTGTTGATCTTCCAACGGCGAAAGATCGCAGCCTTCGGCAGCTCCTACAGAACGGGCTTTAGCAGTTGGTGCGAATTTTAGTCACCTATTGATCTAAAGCCCGCCCTATAAAAATCGCCGGCCTGTTGCACATCACAGGTAGGCAGAAGGTGTATTGGCTGTTCTGGCCTCATCGCTGGCAAGCCAGCTCCCACAGGGTCTGTGGTGTTCACAAATTCCATGTGGGAGCTGGCTTGCCAGCGATGAGGCAGGTAGCAGCACCGTGTAAAAGGATCTGCCCATGTTCTCCAGGCTCATTTTATTCAGCGCATGTGCGCTTTTAACGCCGTTCAGTTGGGCCGCACCGCAACCCGCGTTAACGGTCTACGGCGAACCCGCCAAATACGCCCCCGACTTTCAGCACCTGGCCTACGCCAACCCCGATGCACCGAAGGGCGGCAGCCTGCGCCGTTCTTCGCTGGAAAGCGGCCCGTTCGATCACCTGATTCCCTATACCGACAAAGGCACTGGCGTGGCCGACATCGATGGCTGGCTCTACGCACCGCTGGCCTATCGCAGCAAGGATGAGCCCTACAGCGTTTACGGTCTGGTGGCGCAGCAGATGGAGCTGGATCCGGATCGCCGCTGGATACGCTTCTACCTGAACCCGAAGGCGCGTTTCGACGACGGCACGCCGATCACCGCCGAAGACGTGCGCTACACCTTCAACCTGTTCACCACCCAGGGCAGCCTCAAATACCGCCAGCAGTTTCGCGATGTCGCTGAAGTCGTCGTGGAGTCGCCGACGCAAGTGCGCTTCCTCTTCAAGAACAACGACAGCCGCACCTTGCCGCTGGATTTGGCGACACTGCCGGTGCTGCCCGAACATTGGTGGCGGACCCGCGATTTCGCCGAGGGCGGCGGTTTCGAGATCCCGCCCGGCAGCGGTCCGTATCGCATCAACGCGGTAGATGCCGGGCGCAGCGTGAAATTCCAGCGGGTGCAGGACTGGTGGGCGAAGGATCTGCCGATCACGCGCGGTTTGTACAACTTCGATCAATTGAGCGTGGAGTTCTTCGCCGACACCGACGTGTCACGGCAGGTGCTCAAGGCCGGTGGCTTTGATTACAACCGCGAATTCTCCGCCACCAGTTTCACCATCGGTTACGCGGGGGGCGCACTGGAGCAAGGCAAATTACTCCGCGAACATCTTGCACCCGGTGCTGCGCAAGGCGCGCAGGGCTTTGTGTTCAACCTGCAGAAACCGCCGTTTCAGGATCGTCGCGTGCGTCAGGCGATCGCCATGCTCTGGGATTTCGAGTGGACCAACCGACAGATGATGCGCGGCATGTACCTGCGTCAGCGCAGCTTCTTCTCCCACAGCGCACTGGCGGCCACGGCATTGCCGGATGCCGAAGAGTTGAAGATTCTTGAGCCGTTGCGCGGACAGATTCCCGATGAAGTGTTCACCACGGTGTTTGAAGCACCGAAAACCGATGGCAGCGGCAACGTCCGCGCCGAACAGTTGCAGGCTTTGAAATTGCTCGAAGCCGCTGGCTGGAAACCCCGTGGCGATCAATTGGTGAACGCCAATGGCGAGCCGCTGCACTTCACGTTTCTCAATGGCCAGAAAGGTTTCGAACGACTGTTGTTACCGTTCAAACGCAACCTCGCGCAGATCGGCATCGGCTTCGATATCCGTCAGGTCGACACCGCGCAATACACCAACCGCGTGCGCAATCGCGACTACGACATGATCGTCGCCGGTTACCCGGTGAGTCAGGCGCCGGGGCGCGAGATGTTCAATTACTTCGGCTCAGATGGCGCCGCTGATCCCGGCTCGAACAATTACATGGTGCTGCGCGACCCGGCCGTCGATGCCCTGCTCGAAGGGCTGGTGCGGGCCGACAAACGCGAGAGTCTGCTGCGCCATGCTCATGCGTTGGATCGGGTGTTGCAGTGGGGCTATTACTGGGTGCCCAACTATTACCCGCCGGGGATTTCCACGGTGTGGTGGAACCGCTTCGGCCGACCGGCGATTGCGCCGCTGTACGACGCCGGCCTCGACACCTGGTGGGAAATCAGTCCGACTGCACTGACCACAAGCGAGATGCACAAGGAGTACAGCCATGTGGGGTTATAGCCTGCGGCGTCTGCTGCTGATCGTGCCGACCTTGCTCGCCATCCTGTTGGTCAATTTCGTTATCGTCCAAGCCGCACCCGGTGGCCCGGTGGAACAGGCCATCGCGCGCTTGCAGGGAATTGGCGTCGGCGCGGCGGTGGGTTCCAGCCATGTCGAAACCGTCGGTGGCGAGTCTCGCGCCACCCGAGGGCTGGACCCGAAACTGCTGGCCGATATCGAGCGTCAGTATGGCTTCGATAAACCGGCCAGCGCGCGTTTGTGGCTGATGCTCAAAAGCTATGCGCGACTGGATTTCGGCCAGAGTTTCTTTCGCGGTGCGAGCGTCACGCAACTGATCTGGCAGAAACTGCCGGTGACCTTGTCGTTGGGCGTGTGGGCGACGCTGATCACCTATCTGGTGTCGATTCCGTTGGGCATTCGCAAAGCCGTGCACAACGGCTCGGCGTTCGATGTCTGGAGCAGTGTGGCAATCATCATCGGTTATGCGCTGCCCGGATTTCTCTTCGCGCTGCTGCTGATCGTGGTGTTTGCCGGCGGCACGGCGCTGGACTGGTTTCCGGTACGCGGGCTGGTCTCGGACAACTTCGCCGAACTGTCGCCGTGGGCCAAGGTGGCCGACTATTTCTGGCACTTGGTGTTGCCGGTGATTGCCTTGGTCATTGGTGGGTTCGCCACGTTGACCATTCTGACCAAGAACAGCTTTCTCAATGAGATCTCACGACTGTACGTGGTGACTGCGCGTGCCAAGGGACTGAGTGAAAAACAGGTTTTGTACGGGCACGTGTTTCGCAATGCGATGCTGCTGGTCGTCGCCGGTTTGCCACAAGCATTGGTGACGGTGTTCTTCGGCGGCTCGCTGTTGATCGAAGTGATCTTTTCCCTCGATGGTCTCGGCCGTCTCAGTTACGAAGCGGCGGTGGCGCGCGACTATCCGGTGGTGTTCGGTTCGCTGTTCATCTTCACCCTGTTCGGCCTGCTGATAAAACTGCTCGGCGACCTTTGCTACACGCTGGTCGACCCGCGCATCGACTTCACCGCGAGGGTTGCCTGATGTTGACGTTATCTCCGATCGGCCAGCGCCGCTGGGCGCGCTTCAAGACGCATCGCCGTGGTTGGTGGTCGTTGTGGCTGTTTCTCGCGTTGTTCGGCCTGAGCCTTGGCGGTGAACTGGTGGCCAATGACAAACCGCTGCTGGTGACGTATCAGGGCGACTGGTATTTCCCGGCGTTCAAGCGCTACACCGAGCAGGACTTCGCCGGTGAGTTGCCGTTTCAACCGGACTATCGCAGTGCTCAGGTGCGGCAATTGATCGAGGGGCAGGGCGGGCGAATGTGGTTTGCGCCGATTCCGTTCGCGTTCGACACGGTCAATTACGACCTGACGGAGCCGGCGCCGAGTCCACCCAGCGGCGACAATTGGCTGGGCACCGATGATCAGGCGCGCGACGTGCTGGCACGGGTGATATTTGGCACCCGCGTGTCGCTGCTGTTTGCCTTGGCGCTGACGGCGGCGAGTGCGCTGATCGGCATCGCCGCGGGGGCCTTGCAGGGTTACTACAGCGGCTGGGTCGACCTGATCGGTCAGCGCTTGCTGGAGGTCTGGTCGGGGCTGCCGGTGTTGTACCTGCTGATCATTCTGTCCGGGTTTGTCGAGCCGAATTTCTGGTGGCTGCTGGGGATCATGGCGCTGTTTTCCTGGTTGAGCCTGGTCGATGTGGTGCGGGCCGAATTCCTGCGCAGTCGCGGTCTGGAGTACGTCAAAGCGGCGCGGGCGCTGGGTGTAGGTGATGCGCAAGTGATCGTTCGGCACATCCTGCCCAATGCCATGAGCGCAACGCTGACTTATCTGCCGTTCATCCTCACTGGGGCAATCGCAACCTTGTCAGCACTGGATTTTCTCGGTTTCGGCATGCCGGCGGGCAGCGCTTCGCTGGGCGAGTTGATCGGCCAGGGCAAGAGCAATCTGCAAGCACCGTGGCTGGGTTTCACCGCGTTCTTTGCGTTGGCGCTGATCCTCTCGCTGCTGGTATTCATCGGCGAAGCCTGCCGCGATGCGTTTGATCCGAGGACTTGAGATGCCTGAACACTTGATTGAAATTCGTGACCTGCGCGTCGCGTTCAATGGCCAGACTGTGGTGCACGGCATCGACCTCGATATCCGCCCCGGCGAGTGCCTGGCACTGGTCGGCGAATCCGGTTCGGGCAAATCCGTCACGGCGCACAGCATTCTGCAATTGCTTGACCCGGCCATCACCCGGATCGACGGCAGCATCCGCTATGACGGCACGGAACTGCTGGGCGTGCATGAGCGCTACTTGCGGCAATTGCGTGGCAACCGCATCGCAATGATTTTTCAGGAGCCGATGAGCTCGCTGAACCCTTTGCACACGATTGAGCGGCAACTGGGTGAAAGCCTTGCGCTGCACAAGGGGTTGGCCGGAGCGGCTGCACGTCAGCGAATTGTGCAGTTGCTCGAACTCGTGGGTATTCAGCGCCCGCGCGAGCGGCTCAAGGCCTATCCGCATCAACTCTCGGGCGGTCAGCGCCAACGGGTGATGATTGCCATGGCACTGGCCTGCGAGCCGCAGTTGTTGATTGCCGACGAGCCGACCACGGCGCTGGACGTGACCGTGCAACGCAAGATTCTGCTGTTGCTCAAAGAACTGCAGGAGCGCCTGGGCATGGCGCTGTTGATCATCAGTCATGATCTGAATCTGGTGCGCAATATCGCTCAGCGGGTGGCGGTCATGCGTGGCGGGGTGATTGTCGAACAGGCGCCCTGTGAACAGTTGTTCAGCGCGCCGCAGCATCCTTACAGCATTGAGTTGCTCAATGCCGAGCCGGGTGGTGAGGCATTGTGCCGTGAGCCCGCTGAGGATTTGCTGGAGGTGCGTGATCTCAATGTGCGCTTCCGTTTGGGCGGTGGTTGGCTGCGCGCGAAGTCTTGGTTGCACGCGGTCAACGGCATTGATTTGCATCTTCAGCGCGGCAAGACCTTGGGGATTGTCGGCGAATCCGGTTCCGGCAAGTCGACACTGGGCCAGGCCATTCTGCGTTTGCTCGATGCCCAGGGCAGCATCCGCTTTCAGGGCGAGGCGCTGGAGCACTTGAGCGGCAAGCAACTCAGACCGCTGCGCAAACGTCTGCAAGTGATGTTTCAGGATCCGTTCGGCAGCCTCAGCCCACGCCTGTGCGTGGAGCAGATCATCGCTGAAGGTTTACAGGTGCACAGCGATTTGAACGCCAGCGAGCGTGAGAGGGCAGTGATTGAAGTGTTGCATGAAGTCGGTCTCGATCCGGCTACCCGCCATCGCTATCCCCACGAGTTTTCCGGTGGTCAGCGGCAACGCATCGCCATTGCCCGGGCGCTGGTGCTCAAGCCCGACTTGATCCTGCTGGATGAACCGACGTCGGCACTGGATCGCACGGTGCAAAAGCAGATCGTCGCGTTGTTGCGGCGTTTGCAGGCGGAGCACGGCTTGACCTATCTGTTCATCAGCCACGATCTGGCGGTCGTGCGCGCGTTGGCCCATGACTTGATTGTGATGAAGGACGGTGAAGTGGTGGAGCGTGGCGAGACGAGTACGCTGTTTCATGCCGCGCAACATCCGTATACCCGGGAGCTACTGGCCGCTTCGTTCACCGGGTAACCCTGTAGGAGCTGTCGAGTGAAACGAGGCTGCGATCTTTTGACTTTGCTTTCAAAAAAAACAGGGTCAAAAGATCGCAGCGTGCCGCAGCTCCTACAGGGCCGAAACGCAAGAATCCCGCCACAGGGGGCGGGATTCTTGTGTCACTGAACGCGTTATTACGACGGGAACAGTTCGGACAGTTTCATCGACAGCATCATGTCGCCTTCAACGCGCAGCTTGCCGCCCATGAAAGCCTGCATGCCGTCGGTTTCGCCGCTGACGATACCTTTCAGGGTTTCGCTGTCCAGCACCAGCGTGCAGTTGGCATCCGGGTTTTCGCCTTCCTGGATATCGCAGGTGCCGTCTTTGACGATCAGCGAGTACTGCTTGTCTTCGTCAGTGATGTTGAAACCGAAGACCAGATCCAGACCGACAGCAGCGGCTGGGTTGAACTTGGCTTGCATTGCTTTTACGGCATCGGCTACGGAGGTCATGGTTCGATCCTTATGAGGTTGATTACAGCAAGGTTCACAGTTAACCGGACTCAGCGAAAAGTGATGAGTTCCGGAGCCTTCAACAGCTGCAGATGTGCATGACTGTTGAAGGCGGCCAAAGCCACCTCGCGACCGCGGAACTTCAGCAGGTTGAGCGAGGTGTTGACGATTTGCCAGTTCAATTCAAAAGCCTGTTTAGCCGGCATTTGCGTAATGAGGTGGAGCAGGGCGGTGATGGTGCCGCCGGAGGTGAACACGGCGATTTTCTGGTTTTTATCGGCCAGATCAAGAATCCGCTGCAGCCCGGCCTGAACGCGTTCGACGAACCCCAGCCAGCTTTCCAGCCCCGGTGTGTCATAAGTGCCGGCCAGCCAGCGCTCGATGATCAGGGCGAAAATGCGTTGGAATTCGCCACGGTTTTGCGCGGCGTTGCGCAAGATGTCGAGCGCTTCCGGCTCGTCCGCCAGCATGTCCGGGAGCAGCGCGCGGATGACCGCGTCGGCATCGAATTCGTTGAAAGCGGAATCGGTTTCCAGCGTCGGCACCGGCAAACCTTTGGCGGCGAATTGCGCCAGCGCGCTGGTGGCCGTGTGCTGCTGACGACGCAGGTCGCCGGCAAGGCAGCGATCGAAGCTGATACCCAGTTCAGCGAGGTGCTGACCGAGGATTTCTGCCTGGTGCACACCGGTCGGCGAGAGGACGTCATAGTCGTCTGCACCAAAGGAGGCCTGGCCATGTCGAATCAAGTAGATGCTGCCCACGTCCGCGTCATCCCGGTACGTTGAAGGTTGTGGCGAGGTTATGAGGATGACGGGTAGCTGTCAATGAAAAAACATACGCTTGTTTGAAATGCCCGTTACAGGGGTGTTGCCAGAGGTTTCACGGCTGGCCGACAAGCCGGCGCATGGGTATGCTGGAGCCATCCCGCGTGTGTCTGAAATCCGCGCATCGTTTAAGGAGTCTCTGTGGAGTTTTTCACCGAATACGCCAGCTTCCTGGCCAAGACCGTCACCCTGGTGATCGCCATTCTGGTGGTGCTGGCCAGTTTTGCTGCATTGCGCAGCAAGGGCCGGCGCAAATCGGCCGGTCAGTTGCAGGTCAGCAAACTCAATGATTTCTACAAGGGCCTGCGCGAACGCCTGGAGCAGACCTTGCTCGACAAGGATCAGCTCAAGGCCCTGCGCAAGGGCGAGGCCAAATCGGAGAAAAGCGAGAAAAAGAAGAAGAGCAAGCCCGAGACCAAGTCACGGGTGTTCGTGCTGGATTTTGACGGCGACATCAAGGCCTCGGCCACCGAAAGCCTGCGCCATGAAATCACTGCACTGCTGACCCTCGCCACACCCAAAGATGAAGTGGTTCTGCGTCTGGAAAGCGGTGGCGGCATGGTTCACAGCTACGGTCTGGCGTCCTCGCAACTGGCGCGTATCCGTGAAGCCGGCGTGCCGTTGACCGTGTGCATCGACAAGGTCGCGGCCAGCGGCGGTTACATGATGGCGTGCATCGGCGAGAAGATCATCAGCGCGCCGTTCGCGATTCTCGGCTCGATTGGTGTGGTCGCGCAGTTGCCCAACGTCAACCGTTTGCTGAAGAAACACGACATTGACTTTGAAGTCCTCACCGCCGGTGAGTACAAGCGCACCCTGACCGTGTTTGGCGAAAACACCGAGAAGGGCCGGGAGAAGTTCCAGGAAGACCTCGACATCACTCATCAGTTATTCAAGAACTTCGTCGCCCGCTACCGTCCACAACTGGCGATCGACGATGTCGCCACCGGTGAAGTCTGGCTCGGCGTCGCAGCACTGGATAAACAATTGGTCGATGAGCTCAAGACCAGCGATGAATACCTCGCAGACCGGGCGAAAAAGGCCGAGGTCTATCACCTGCACTATGCCGAGCGCAAAAGCCTGCAAGAGCGCATTGGCATGGCCGCCAGCGGTTCGGTTGATCGCGTACTGTTGAGCTGGTGGAGTCGCCTGACCCAGCAGCGTTTCTGGTAAATCGAGCAGGCATAAAAAAACGCCGGTCACATGACCGGCGTTTTTTTGTCCGCGCTAAACCAGAAGACTTAGCGGCGACGGAACAGCGGCAGCGGCTCGTCGGTGGCAGCCTGGTAGGTCACCGAAAAGTCCTTGAGACCTTCCAGGGCTTCGTACGGATCTTTGTCCGCACGCACGGCAAAGGCGTCGAAACCACAGCGGTGCATGTAGAACAGCTGATCGCGCAGCACGTCGCCAATCGCCCGCAGTTCACCTTTGAAACCGTAACGGTCACGCAGCAGGCGGGCGTTGGAGTAGTTGCGGCCGTCAGTGAACGCCGGGAAGTTCAGGGCAATCACCTGGAACTCGGCAACGTCTTCACCGATTTCTTCGGCTTCTTCGTCGGCGTCCAGCCATACACCCAGACCGCCGTCGCGAGCCTTGAGCATGCGGCTGTGTTCGCGCCACAGTTGCAGCGGAACGATCAGATCGTCGCAGTTGCTGATCTCGTCGATGTTGAAATCCTTGGGCAGCAAGTGCCAGGTTTCGTCGACGACCTCGTTGTTCTTAATGATTCGCTGCATAGACGCGTTCCTTGAAGAGGTCGATGCCAATACGCTGGTAGGTGTCGATGAAGCGCTCGTCTTCGGTACGTTGTTCAACGTACACGTCGATCAGCTTCGAGATCACGTCCGGCATGGCTTCCTGAGCGAAGGACGGGCCAAGGATCTTGCCCAGGCTCGCATCACGGCTGGCGCTGCCGCCGAGGGAGACCTGGTAGAACTCTTCGCCTTTCTTGTCGACGCCGAGAATGCCGATGTGGCCGACGTGGTGGTGACCGCAGGCGTTCATGCAACCGGAGATGTTCAGGTCCAGCTCGCCGATGTCGAACAGGTAGTCGAGGTCGTCGAAGCGGCGCTGGATCGACTCGGCAATCGGGATCGACTTGGCGTTGGCCAGCGAGCAGAAATCACCGCCAGGGCAGCAGATGATGTCGGTCAGCAGGCCGATGTTCGGCGTAGCGAAACCGCCTTCACGCAGTTCGCCCCAGAGGGTGAACAGTTGGCTTTGCTCGACGTCGGCAAGAATGATGTTCTGCTCGTGCGAGGTGCGCAGCTGACCGAAGCTGTAGCGGTCGGCCAGATCGGCGACGGCATCGAGCTGCTTGTCAGTGATGTCGCCCGGGGCAACGCCGGTCGGCTTCAGCGACAGGGTCACGGCGACATAACCCGGCTTTTTGTGCGCCAGGGTGTTGCGGGTACGCCAGCGGGCGAAACCCGGATGCTCTTTGTCCAGCTCGGCCAGTTGCGCAGTCTGGTTGTCCAGCGCCTTGTAGTCCGGGTCGACGAAGTGCTTGGCCACGCGCTGCAGTTCAGCGTCGGTCAGTGTGGTCTGGCCACCGCGCAGGTGTTCCATTTCCGCATCGACTTTCTGTGCGAACACTTCAGGCGTGAGTGCCTTGACGAGGATCTTGATCCGCGCCTTGTATTTGTTGTCGCGACGGCCGTAGCGGTTGTAGACACGCAGGATGGCGTCGAGGTAGCTCAACAGGTCCTGCCATGGCAGGAACTCGTTGATGAACGCGCCAACGACTGGCGTACGACCAAGGCCACCGCCGACCAGCACGCGGAAACCCAGTTCGCCGGCGGCGTTGTGCACCGGCTCAAGACCGATGTCGTGGACTTCAATGGCCGCACGGTCAGCGGTCGAACCGTTGACGGCGATCTTGAATTTGCGCGGCAGGTAGGCGAATTCCGGGTGGAATGTAGTCCACTGGCGGACGATTTCGCACCATGGGCGCGGGTCGATCACTTCGTCGGCGGCGACGCCGGCGAACTGGTCGGTGGTGACGTTGCGCAGGCAGTTGCCGCTGGTCTGGATCGCGTGCATTTGCACGGTGGCCAGTTCAGCCAGAATGTCCGGGATGTCTTCCACCGCCGGCCAGTTGAACTGCACGTTCTGCCGCGTACTGATGTGGGCGTAGCCCTTGTCGTAGTCGCGGGCAATCTTGGCCATCATGCGCGTCTGACGCGAAGTCAGCTGGCCGTAAGGCACCGCCACACGCAACATCGGCGCGAAGCGCTGGATGTACAGGCCATTTTGCAGGCGCAGGGGGCGGAATTCTTCTTCGCTCAGCTCACCTGCCAGATAGCGTCGGGTCTGATCACGGAACTGCTTGACGCGGTCCTCGATGATCCGCTGATCGTACTCGTCGTATACGTACATATAAGTCCTGTTCTCAGGCTTGGGCCATTCGGAGTAGCACTGCGTTTTCGCTTGCCGGAGTCCGATTGTGCCTCTGCAATTCTGCGCGCACGGCCGCGCACTCCCTAACGGAGCCGGGGCAATATACCCGTTTGCAGTTATGCGCAAAAGTGATGTTTGAGTATATGTAAAGAACCAAATCGCCTAACGAGAATCGCTGTCAACTATCCCACATTTGTCGTGCGGACAATCATCGTCTTAACTGTGGTCGAGTCTTTCTGCAATCACCGATAAAACCGACAAGAGGCGATGCAATGAGCAATCCGACCAAGGCAAGAAAAAGCGACAGCAGTGTCGATGCGTGGGCCATTTTGTTCCTGATCATTCTCGTGGTAGGAACAGCGGTATTCTGGGTCAGCCATCAGTAAACGACCCATCCGGGCCCGCTTCCGACAAATTGTCGGACAAAAGCGGGATCAGGCATCAATAGCCGGTGGAACGAGGGCTATAATGCGCGGCCATTTTTCCTTGGGCCCGGATGCTTCATGTTCAAGCTTTTGCAAATCAGTCTTCTGTTGTTCGTCGCGCTGTTCCAGACCGGCGCGCGGGCAGAGTCTGTGCTGTTTTTGAATCCGGGTTCGACGCAGGAAGCCTTCTGGGTCAGCTATTCGCAATTCATGCAGGCGGCCGCCCATGATCTGGGCATCGATCTGCAGATTCTCTACTCCCAACGCCAGCCCGAACTGACCCTGGCTCAGGCGCGTGTCGCGTTGCAGGGGCCGAATCGTCCCGAGTACCTGGTGTTCGTCAACGAACAATACGTCGCCCCGCAAATTTTGCGTCTGGCCGAGAACAGCGGCGTGAAGCTGTTTATGGTCAACGCGGCACTGACACCTGACCAGCAAGCGCTGGTCGGCGAACGGAATGACCGCATCGGCAGTCTGGTGCCGAACGACGAGGAGGGCGGTTACCTGATGATGAAGGAACTGATCCGCCTGCACCCGCCGACGCCCGCTGCCGAACCGATTGAAGTGTTGGCGTTCTCCGGGCTGAAAGTCACCCCCTCGGCGCAATTGCGCGAGCGTGGCATGCAACGGGCGCTGGCCGAACACCCTCAGATGCGTCTGCGGCAATTGGTCTACAGCGGCTGGAACCAGGAACGCGCCTATGAGCAGGCCAAACAGCTGTTCGCCCGTTACCCGAAGGTGTCGCTGGTGTGGTCGGCCAATGATGAAATGGCTTTCGGCGCGATGCGCGCGTACGCCGAGACCGGCAAAGTCGCCGGCAAAAATGCCTTGTTCAGTGCGGTCAACACCTCGCCGGCGGCCTTGCAGGCGCTGGTTGACGGGCGCCTGAGCGCACTGGTCGGTGGGCATTTCACCTTGGGTGGCTGGGCGTTGGTCGAATTGCATGACGTTGAGCAGGGCGTCGATTTGAATCACTACGGCGGCCGCGACCGGCAGATTCCCTTGTTGCAACTGATCGACAAATCGCATGCCCGGCAAATGCTGGCCATGGGCAAGTCGCCGAACTACGGCGTGAATTTCCGCAAGCTCTCGGCCAAGGGGCAACCGGTGTCGTATCGCTACCCGTTCACCTTGCAGACCCTGATGCGCTGACCGCGTCAGACCCCGGCGAAATGCAGCACCAGTTTGACGATGGCAAATAGTGTCAACGCAAACACCGCCGTGAACAGAATGCCCAGCACCACGAAATGGCTGGGCTTGCCATGGGTGAAGTCCCTTGCCCGGTTCTTGCCGCTCTGCACCCCGAACGCCGCCGCCATCACGCTGTGCAGCATCTGCCAGAAGGTCGGTGGTTTGTTGTCGATTGGATCGTCCATAAATCCCCCTTCGAAATCGTGCATTTGAAGCATAGTCAAAGGCGCCAGCGGTGCCTCGGTCTTTTGATTCAGATGACTTGTTACAACTGATACCGATCGCCAATAACTATGTATCGCAGTACAGCGGGGCAGAGATGGTGTGCTGTCGCTCCATTTACAGGAGCGATGTATGTCCCCCAATTCCCTTACTGCCCAGGACAACGGGCCAGCCAGACCTCAAGCCACGGACAGTTTCCACGCGCAGTTCCTGGAAGCTGCAGTACCGCAATGGCTGATCGATGCCAGCGAGCCGAGAAGGACGGCGATCAAGCGCGCGGGGACGGTGATGCCAGACTGGTACGCGCGCGCGTCATCTGCACAACGCCAGATTCTGGATGCCAGTTTCAAGAGCAGTGTCACGGCGCAGGTGCAATTGGACAACACCCTGTCCAGCTTCAAAGACATCGACGCGTTTGCCCGGCCTTTACTGCTTGAAGCGTTGAAAAGTCGCCATCAGGTGGATGTCGACGTCGATAAGACCTTGTTATGCCTCAAGCGTCCTTTGGTCATGGGGATCTTTCAAGCGGAAATCGGTTCTTTCGAGGTCTTGAAGTTGCCGCTGCTGCAGGCGGCTCTGCACAACTTCGAAAGTCAGGAGTGCAAGTACGGTGCCTTTCACCGCAGTTCCGGTTTCATCGTAGAGACCACTACTCCCGGCATTTACACGCCAGTGCCCGTTAACGTCTCGGTCAGAGGATTTCTGAGCCTGTGCCGCGACCTGGACATCGGGGCGAAATACCAGGCGTATCTCAAGGCTTTTTTCCACCCGGCGGACACTGCGGCAGAAACGCTGTTGCGCGAGCATTTCATTGCCAGTCAAAAGGCCGCCCTGAGGGCGGCGGCCGAACGCGCGTTGTTGGCCGGGGATATTCAGCCAGAAGATCACGCCATGATTCTTTCCGTCGTCGATGGTGAAAAACATCCAAGGGTGCGAGGCAAACCCGTCTGGTTTCATGACTTGGGCCTGATGGGGGAAAGGCTGGTGGGCTGCGTCGCCTTCACGATCGCTGAAAAGCGTCGGTCGTACGATGCAACGATTCTCTATGTGCCCAATGATCCCGAGCATCCGCTGAAACGCTACTCCGGCAAGCAAGCCGACGAAACGTTCAAGCGCCTGTTTACCACTCGCGATGCACAACAGGCACAGAGTGCCGAGCCGACACCCTATCAGCGGTTTTTCAGCCAGTTTTTGCCTTATGCCAAGCGCCCCTATTACTTCAGCCAGTTCGTACAGGAAGCTGACGATGCATCAACTGATCTGCTTTGGTCGCCGTGGCGCAGGATCATCGAGGTCATTACCCCGGCTTACCCGTTTATCGCGATCCAGGAGCTGCCACCCAGGCATACGAAAATGCAGCCTGATCCTGATCCTTATCTGGGCGCCTCGCTTTTGCGTCACGAAGGCGATGGTCATTGGGCCGAGAATTCGGATTTGTGGACATATCTCTATGAACAGCATCGCGACAGGGTATTGGCCGACGCGCGCAGTCATGCGGTTCCGACCGCTGACGTCAACATCAAGGCGCGCGACGCCAAACTGGCGGCCTTGCTGCAGGTCGGGTTGCTGGGGCTGAACATGGTGTCGATGTTCGTCCCGGTGTTGGGCGAGGTCATGATGGTGATCATGGCCGGACAACTGTTATACGAAACCTTCGAAGGCGTAAAAGAGTGGAGCGAGGGCGACAAGCACGCCGCCAAGGCGCACCTGGTGGATGTGGCAGAAAACCTTGCGCTGATCGCTGTGATGGCTGGCGCGGGCGCGGGGTTCAATCGACTGGCTGCCGTCAAGCCTGAGCCGGTGATCGAAGATCTGCACCCGGTGACATTGCCCAACGGTGAAACACGTTTGTGGAAATCCGATCTGAGCGGCTATGAACATCCTGTCACGCTGAGTGATTCGACCGAGCCGAATGACCTGGGGCAACACGCTATCGACGGTAAAACCTACATTCGTCAGGGTGACAAGGTCTACGAACAGTTTTTCGATCCCTCGACGTCGCAATGGCGCCTCAGGCACCCCACTGAACCCAACGCTTACCAGCCCGTCCTTGGGCACAACGGCCGGGGTGCCTGGCGCCACACGCTGGAACGCCCGATGTCCTGGGACACGCTGACACTGCTGCGGCGCATGGGGCATGTCACCGAGGGCCTTTCGGATGAGGCGTTGTTGATGCTGGCGCAGATCAGCGGTGTCAGCGACAACACCTTGCGCAAGATGCACCTGGATCATTTGCCACCGCCGCCGGAATGGCTCGACGCCATGCGTTTGTTCAACGCGGATGCGTCGGCAGGGCAGGTCATCGAACAATTGAGCGGGGCAGCGCGGATCGATGATCGCTATCTGTATGCACTTACCCTGGTCACCGAAATGCCGCGCTGGCCACTCGGTCGGGCGCTGGAAGTTTTTGAAGCGGCGGGATTGTCCGGGCCGTCCATCCGCTATGGCGCGGCAAAACAACCGCCATGGGTCGTCCCCCGACCGGTTATCCAGCTCAGTCGTGCGCAGGTGTTGAACGGCGAAATGCCGGCGCGGATTCTGGCGGCGCTGGACGAAAACGAGATTACCTATCTGCTTGGCAGGGATGCGGCGCGACTCCATTCCGCCAGAGCAGACGCATTGCGCAAGCAACTCGCCGGTTTTGCCAATACACGCCAGCCTGCGATTTTTGCCAGCCTCTACGACGGCACTGAACCGCTCGATGCGCGAGTCAGCCTGCTGCAGCGCGAGTGTCCAGGTTTGAGTGAGGCCGCCGCGCAGGATGTGCTGGATCATGCCACTGCAGCACAGCTGGAGCGTATGGATACGACGGGGCGCTCGCCTTTGAAAATGCTCGAAGAGGCTCGCTGGCATGCCCGTCAAGGACGCCAGACCCGCGCTTTTATCGGTTTGCGCAGTGCCAACCTTGCAACGGCGGACAGCCGACGATTGGCCTTGCACGCCTTGCAGCAATTGCCAGGCTGGCCGTCGACTCTGCGTCTGGAGCTCCGTGACGGCAGCACCACCGGAGCACTGCTCGACAGCCTCGGTGAAACAACCGCACCGGATAAAAGATACCTGGTCAAGAACGGAGCATTTTTTCTCGCCTTCAATGAGCGCGGTGAATTGCTCAACCACGTTTCCGGGGCGGGCGACAATTTCTACAACTCGATCATGCATGCACTGCCGGATGACGCACGTGCGGCGATTGGTCTGCCGCAGGTCAGTGACAGCCGTGAACTGCAACACAAAATCATCGAATACGCGCATATTCATCGCCGTGAAGCCGCACAACTGCTGGCGCCGCGACTCAAATGGTTCAAGCCTCCGACACGGGTGAGCGCCACACTCAAGGGCTACTACGCAAGCGGGCGTGGCGCCAGCCTGCATTCCTCCGTCGCAGCGAGCGTGACGGAGCTTTATCCGAGTCCGCAACAGGCCGAGGCATTTTTGCGCCAGCAGCGCGGCCGGACCGACAGGCAAATCTTCACTGAACTGGGCACGCGTCGGCGTGAGTGGGAGGCGCTCAACGCCACACTGGATCAATGGCAGGCCGGCCCGACTGGCAGTCAGGCTGGACAACACCAGTGGTCATTCTCTCAAGCGCTCAGGGAGGCTTGGCGCAATGGCCCACTCGCGGAGCACTCAGCCGAAGCGGCGCGTCTGTCGCTGGTGTGTGAGACGCCGCTGCCGGTGATCACCACGCGTTTTCCCCATGTGCGCGAACTTTCGGTGACAGGCAGCGGCATCACGGATGCCAATGCCGACGCCTTCATCGCGTTGTTCCCCAATGTCACCCGGCTGACCCTGGGGGATCTGGGCCCCAGCTATGGTCAACTGCCCGCCAGGCCTCAACCACTCACCTCATTGCCCGAGGCGGTCAGTCGGTTGTCCGGGCTGACCCACCTGCGGTTTTCGACCTATGCGCCGGAATTGGCCGAGAGTTTTACGCACAGGCTCAGTGCGTTGACGTCTTTGCAGACGTTACGCATCGACTATTCAGGATTCGACTCGACAATCCTGCACGCGCTGGATCTTTCACCGCTGAGTGGTTTGCGTGCTTTGCAAGTCAACGCCCCCTACGCATTGCGACAGTGGCCGGCTTACGTCGAGCGGCTGGAACAGCTTGAGCGTCTGGATTTGACACGTACCTCGATCGACACACTGCCCGATGCTCTCTACAGCGGGCACGAAAGGCTTTGGGCCGGACTCTCGCTGGACTGGTCGAAACTGAGTCGGGCGGCGTTCAGGCGCGCTTTTGAATACGTCAAAAACTATTCAGGCCCCTTCGGCCATCTGGTCGATCTGGAACAAATGGTGAGCGAGTATTGCCGCGCAGAACTGGACTTCATGGCCGTGATGCCTAACTTCAGCGATCCTCTGCCGCAGAGATTCAATGAGGTCTGGACAACGCCCGAAGCGAGACTGCTGGCGATTGACCAGCTCAGGGTCGAACACGATGAAATCTTTGCGCAGTTCTACGCCCCGTCCCAGCAGGGCGGGCTGCGCAATCCGGCACTTCGCTGGCAATGGGCGACCGGACGCAGCGCCGGCGTTTTAAGGGCGCTCAAGAGCAGCTGGAATGGCGCGCTTCGTCAGCGTTACGGCGTGAGGGCAGACCTTTCCACATTTGCCCTGCCTGAGTCAGGGCTGAGCCTTGGAGGACTGGCATCGGTCGAGAAGATCCTCACGCTGCCGTCATTGCCGGCGGGCAGTTTTCCCCACGTTTCTACGTTGCGCCTGGGGTTGCTCGACGTCCCCGTCGAACAGGCTCGCGGGTTTATCAGAGGTTTCAGCGGTGCTGAAATACTGGATGTCAGTGGCAATGCGTTCACCGAACTGCCGTTTACCGCCAGTGAGCTACCGGCCTTGACCGAACTCGACTTGTCCAATAACAACCTGCTCGTCACACCGCCAGTGCAAGCGCAATTCAATGATTTGCCGCGCATCGAGGTACTGAATCTGGGGCATAACCCGTTAAACACTCTGGATGTCAGGGCGATGACCGGGTTGCAGGCGTTGAACCTTCGCTCGACGAAGCTGCAATCCTGGCCCACCGGCGCCGAAAGTCTGCCGCTGCTGTCCTGGCTCGACTTGCGTGACAACGAGATAGCGTCGCTGTCGCCTCAAGCACTGGCGCATCCCGATGCATTGATAAAAGCCAATCTGACGGGCAACGTCTTCAGTGCTGAAGGCGAGACCGCCCTGAATACGGCTTTGCGCCGCATCGAACAGGCCAAAGGGCTTGGGCACGGCGCACTGACACGCTTCGCCGAGGAGCCGGTGCCTGCACAGTTTCCACCGGCGGAAACGGGCTGGTCTCTGGCTGACCTGTTGCTACCCGTGCCCGAGCGCGGCGCCGTGATTGCGGACAAGGCGGGGAGGCTGGCGCACTTGCGGCGCCTGACCCCGAGCATGACGCCCGAACGCGCCCGGCTGCTATTGCGCAAGCTGCGTGAAGCGGGACGCAGCGATGTGCAGATAGACGCGCAAATCAGCCAATGGCAGCAAGCCAGTGAAGGCTTGATTCGCCAGTTGAATGACTGGCTGTATACCCGCGAGGTGCGCACTGGCAGGCGCCACATCACTGCGCAAAATCGCTCGTTCGCGGCTTTGCGCATCTGTGAAGCCTGGCTCGAGGGGCTGACGCCGGGCGCCGCTGGCGAAGCCATGGAGCTTAGGTTGCAAGGACTGCAGACCGGCGATCTACCTTCTCTGGATGCGCCACTTGCAGGGGTGACGACGCTGAACCTGCGCGGTGTGGGAATCAGCGAGCACGGGTCCAATGGCTTTCTGAATGCCTTTGCTGATCTGAACACATTGATCATCAGTGGCAATGACCTCGCGAATCTTCCAGGCGCGGTGCGCCGCATGCGCGAACTGGAACAACTGGAAATGCAACACTGCAACCTCTCGAGCGGCGCCAGTGTTTACCCGTTGCTGAGCCATAACCGTCTGCGCAGACTGGATCTGGGCTACAACATTCTGCAAGCCTTCAACCCGCCCGGCTTCGGCGTCCTCGAAACGCTGGATCTGCGCTACAACGCGTTGAACGATTGGCCCGCTGGCGTCTTGCAGGCTCGATACCTGCGCCGGCTGGATCTGCGCAGCAACAACATCGCGCACCTTCCCGAGACGCTTTTCGATGGCAATCACTCGCGCCTGGTAGCAGGCACCGATTTGTCCGGCAACGATGACCTGTCACTTTCTGCGTTACAGCAGCTCAGATACTTCAGTCGCGTGAATGCCTCTTCTCATGTCCTGGGCATTTCACGCGGGCAGATTGACGGGATGATTCACGCTCAGCTGTTTGGCGCCGACGTCAGCCCGCTCGCCGAGCAGCCCATTGCCGGAAACGGTGGCGTGGTGGAAGGCGAAGATGGCGCCGTCGCGGGGCATGACCCCCATGCGGCCGTGTTGCCAGCCGAAAACATCTTTGACCCGGCCAACGACATTGCGCCAAGGGCATTGAATCCCTGGCTCGAGGGGGCTTCACCGCAATTGGCTGAGGTGAGAAGGGGCGTCTGGGCGCGATTGGCGCAAGAGCCAGGCCACGAGCGCTTTTTCCAGTTGATCCGACTGTTGCGCGATACCCGCGACTACAGGCTTGTGCAGGCCGATCTGACGCGCAGGGTGTGGGATGTCATGGACGCCGCAAGCGAAAACACCGAGCTTCGGGAGTTGCTGTTCCAAAGCGCTGAGTCCCATGGCACCTGTCCTGATGGACGAACTCTGACGTTCAGCGAAATGGAAGTACGGGTGGCGGTGTATCGCGCCTTGCGCGAAATTCCACCGAATCGACTGATGCTCCGAGGGCGGGCCTTGTTGAGGTTGTCACGGCAGTTGTTTCGTCTGGAAAGGGTCGAGACCCTGGCCGAGGCCGCAGGGCAGGGGCATGATCGCGCCGAAATACGTCTGCGTTATCGGATCAGCCTGACCAGCGGTTGGGGGGACGGCGTGGATTTGCCCGGGCAACCGGCGTACATGCTATACGGCACGCCGATCAGCGACCAAATGCTGGCGCAATCGCGGGCATCGATTCTGGAGGCGGAGCGCACCGACGCACTGTTGGTGAGCATGGCATCGCGCGACTACTGGAACGAATATCTGCACGAGCGTTATCCGCAGGAAACGAATGCGATCGACCGCGCGGTGGCCGAGCAGCGTCACCAATCGCTCAGCGAGCTTGAGGATCGCCAGTCAAACGGTGAAATCGACAAAGAACACTACAACCTGGAATTGGCTGAGCTGAGCAGGACAATTGATGCCCTGCGCGTACAGAAAGTAGTCGAGCTGACCCGTCGAGAGATCAACGATCTTCGGAGTCTGGCCGATGAGTCGGAGCGCCCAGGCACGCTTTCAGCCAAGCCCGGGCCCTCGTGGCGTTCTTGACTGAGTGATTGACCGGGCTCGGGATTAGAGAAATCCCGGGCCCTTAACCGGTCTCAGTTGTCGTAACCCAGATTCGGCGCCAGCCAGCGCTCGGTCACGCTCAATTCCTGACCTTTACGCGAGGTGTAGCTCTGCACCTGATCCTTGTCGACCTTGCCCACGGCAAAGTACTGCGCTTGCGGGTGGGCGAAGTACCAGCCGCTGACCGCAGCCGCCGGGAACATCGCGTAGTGTTCGGTGAGGAACACGCCGCTGCGGCCGGCGCGCATTTCTTCGGCTTGCGGATCGAGCAAGGCGAACAGCGCGGCTTTCTCGGTGTGATCCGGGCAGGCCGGGTAACCCGGAGCAGGGCGGATGCCGCTGTATTGCTCTTTGATCAGCGCGTCGTTATCGAGCACTTCGTCCTTGGCGTAACCCCAGTGCTCTTTACGCACTTGCTGGTGCAGCCATTCGGCGCAGGCTTCGGCCAAACGGTCGGCCAGGGCTTTGACCATGATCGAGTTGTAGTCGTCGCCAGCGTCTTGGTAAGCCTTGGCCACTTCCTCGGCGCCGATGCCGGCGGTGGTGATGAAACCGCCGACGTAGTCGGTCACTTCGCTGTCTTTCGGCGCCACGAAGTCGGCCAGCGAGAAGTTCGGCTTGCCGTCGGTCTTGATGATCTGCTGGCGCAGGTGATGCAGCTTGGCCAATGGCTTGCCGTCATCGCCGTACAGTTCGATGTCGTCGTCATGCACCTGATTGGCCGGCCAGAAACCGAACACCGCACGGGCGCTGATCAGCTTCTCGTCGATCAGCTTGGCGAGCATTTCCTGCGCGTCCTTGTACAGCGCGGTGGCGGCCTCACCGACCACTTCGTCTTCAAGGATGCGCGGGAATTTGCCGGCCAGGTCCCAAGAGATAAAGAACGGCGTCCAGTCGATGTATTCAGCGAGGACTTTGAGGTCGATGTTGTCCAGCACCTTGCTGCCGGTGAAGGTCGGTTTGACCGGCTCATAAGTTGCCCAATCGAACTGCGGCTTCTTGGCGATGGCCGCGGCGTAGCTCAAGCGCTCGGTACGGGCACTGCGGTTCGAGGTGCGTTCGCGTACATCGACGTATTCCAGACGGGTTTTCTCGACGAAACCGGCCTTCAATTCTTTCGACAGCAACTGCGTGGCCACGCCGACCGCGCGGGAAGCGTCGGTCACGTAAACCACGGCATCGTTGCTGTACTTCGGTTCGATCTTCACCGCAGTGTGCGCTTTGGAAGTGGTCGCGCCACCGATCATCAGCGGCAGATGGAAATCCTGACGCTGCATCTCACGGGCAACGTGAACCATTTCGTCCAGCGACGGCGTGATCAGGCCGGAGAGGCCGATGATGTCGCACTTCTGTTCTTTGGCGACCTGCAGAATCTTCTCCGCCGGCACCATTACGCCGAGGTCGACGATGTCATAGCCGTTGCAACCGAGTACCACGCCGACAATGTTCTTGCCGATGTCGTGCACGTCGCCCTTCACCGTCGCCATGAGGATCTTGCCCTTGGCTTCCGGCTTGTCGCCTTTTTCCAGTTCGATGAACGGGATCAAGTGCGCCACGGCCTGCTTCATCACACGGGCGGATTTCACTACCTGCGGGAGGAACATCTTACCGGCGCCGAACAGGTCACCGACGATGTTCATGCCCGACATCAGCGGACCTTCGATCACTTCGATGGGACGCGCGAACGACTGACGCGACTCTTCGGTGTCTTCAACGATGTGCGTGGTGATGCCTTTGACCAGCGCATGTTCCAGACGCTTGTTGACGTCCCAGTTGCGCCACTCTTCGGTTTCGGCTTCCTTGACGCTGCCGTCGCCCTTGTACTTGTCGGCGATGGCGAGGAGGGCGTCGGTGCCTTCCGGCGTGCGGTTGAGGATCACGTCTTCCACAGCGTCGCGCAGTTCCTGCGGGATCTGATCGTAGATCTCCAGCTGCCCGGCGTTGACGATGCCCATGGTCAGGCCTGCGCGGATCGCATACAGCAGGAACACCGAGTGGATCGCCTCACGCACCGGGTTGTTGCCCCGGAACGAGAACGACACGTTGGACACGCCGCCCGACGTCAGCGCGTACGGCAGTTCGTCGCGGATGTAGGCGCAGGCGTTGATGAAGTCCACCGCGTAGTTGTTGTGTTCTTCGATGCCAGTGGCGACGGCGAAGATGTTCGGGTCGAAGATGATGTCTTCCGGCGGGAAGCCGACTTCGTTGACCAGAATGTCGTAGGAGCGTTTGCAGATTTCTTTTTTGCGCGCTTCGGTGTCGGCCTGGCCGGCTTCGTCGAACGCCATCACCACCACCGCCGCGCCGTAGCGCTTGCACAGTTTGGCGTGGTGGATGAACTGCTCGACGCCTTCTTTCATGCTGATCGAGTTGACGATGCCCTTGCCCTGAATGCACTTGAGGCCGGCTTCGATGACTTCCCATTTAGAGGAGTCGATCATGATCGGCACGCGGGAGATGTCCGGTTCACCGGCGATCAGATTGAGGAAGGTCACCATGGCCTTCTTCGAATCGAGCATGCCTTCGTCCATGTTGATGTCGATCACCTGCGCGCCGGCCTCGACCTGCTGCAGGGCGACTTCCAGCGCTTCGGTGTAGTTGTCTTCACGGATCAGGCGGGCGAACTTGGCGGAACCGGTGATGTTGGTACGTTCGCCGACGTTGACGAACAACGAACTGCGATCAATGGTGAACGGTTCCAGACCGGAGAGGCGGCAAGCCTTGGGAATGTCCGGAATCTGCCGCGGCGCATAACCGGCGACGGCTTTGGCAATGGCTTCAATGTGCCCCGGCGTGGTGCCGCAGCAGCCGCCGACGATGTTGAGGAAGCCGCTCTGGGCGAATTCTTCGATGACTTTGGCGGTTTCCGACGGCAGTTCGTCGTACTCGCCGAATTCGTTCGGCAGGCCGGCGTTCGGGTGCGCGGACACATGAGTGCTGGCCTTGTTCGATAGCTCTTCCAGGTACGGACGCAGTTCACTGGCGCCGAGCGCGCAGTTCAGACCTACAGAAATCGGCTTGGCGTGCGCCACCGAGTTCCAGAACGCTTCGGTGGTCTGGCCCGAGAGGGTACGGCCGGAGGCGTCGGTGATGGTCCCGGAAATCATGATCGGCAGTTCGATGTGCAGCTCTTCGAACACACCTTGCACGGCGAAGATCGCCGCTTTGGCGTTGAGGGTGTCGAAAATGGTTTCGATCAGGATCAGGTCGGCGCCGCCCTCGATCAGACCTTTGGTGGCTTCGGTGTAGTTTTCCACCAGCTCATCGAAGGTGACGTTGCGATAGCCGGGGTTGTTGACGTCCGGCGACAGCGAACAGGTGCGGCTGGTCGGGCCGAGCACGCCAGCGACGAAACGTGGCTTGGCCGGGTTCTCGGCGGTCTTGGCGTCGGCAATCTTGCGCGCCAGACGTGCGCCTTCTACGTTTAATTCGTAGGCCAGTTCTTCCATGCCGTAGTCGGCCATGGAAATGCGCGTGGCGTTGAAAGTGTTGGTTTCGAGGATGTCGGCACCGGCATCCAGGTAGGCTTTCTCGATGCCGCCGATCACGTCCGGACGGGTGATCACCAGCAGGTCGTTGTTGCCCTTGACGTCACTCGGCCAATCCGCGAAGCGTTTGCCGCGATAATCCTGCTCTTCGAGCTTGTAGCTCTGGATCATCGTGCCCATGCCGCCGTCGAGTATCAGGATGCGCTCTTTGAGAGCTTGCTTGAGAGCTTGAAGGCGGACGCTGCGATCGGACATTTGGACTACTCGGAAAGACCATTACGAAGGAGCGGGATCATAGCAAACCTGTGCGGTTTTAGAGCATGCGGGGCTTTTGCATGAATATCGCTCATGTTGGTACGAGCGTCATAATGTAGAATCGCAGCGTTTTTTTTAACAATCGGGATCAGCAGCATGTCTTACCGCGTCATTGGTTTTGTGTTGCTGTTTCTCAGCTGGGGCGCCGTGGCGCAAGAGCCAGCGACTGCACCGGCCATTTCTCCTTCGATTTCTTACGTCCGCGACATCCAGCCAATCTTCACCGAGAAGTGCGTAGCCTGTCATGCGTGCTACGACTCCGCTTGCCAGTTGAATCTGGGCAGTGGCGAAGGCGCGGCCCGTGGTGCGAGCAAAATGCCGGTCTATGACGGCGAGCGCACTGTCGCGGCGCCGACCACCCGACTGTATTACGACGCCTTCGGCAAGCACGCCTGGCAGCAGAAAGATTTCTATTCGGTGCTCGACGCCCAAGGCAGCCAGGCTGCACTGATGGCGCGCATGCTCGAACTCGGGCACAAGACGCCGCTGACACCGAACGCCAAACTCCCGCAAGAGATCGTGCTGGGCCTGAACCGCCAGAATATGTGCGCGCTGCCCGCCGAGTTTGAAGGTTACGCCGGCGCTCACCCGAAAGAAGGCATGCCGCTGGCGGTGACCGGGTTGACCGATCAGCAATATCAGACGTTGCAGCGTTGGCTGGCATCCGGAGCGCCGATTGACGAACAAGGCCTGGCACCGAGTGCGAAAGAGGCGCTGCAAATCGTCCAGTGGGAGAACCTGCTCAACATGCCGGGGGCACGGCAAAGTCTGGTCGGCCGCTGGTTGTACGAGCACTGGTACCTCGCGCACATTTATTTCAAGGACGGCGAGCCGGGGCATTACTTCCAGTGGGTGCGTTCGCGCACGCCGAGCGGTCAGCCGATCGACCTGATCGCCACCCGTCGTCCCAACGACGATCCGGGTACTCAGGTGTATTACCGCTTGTGGCCGGTGCAGGGCGTGATTGTGCATAAAACCCACATCACCTATCCGCTGAGCGCGGCGAAGATGGCGCGGGTGAAAAGCCTGTTCTACAGCGGCAACTGGCAGGTCAATGCCTTGCCCGGTTACGGCCCGCAGAGCCGTGCCAATCCATTCGCGACGTTCGAAGCGATTCCGGCCCAGGCGCGATATCAATTTATGCTCGATAACGCCGAATACTTCGTCCGCACCTTTATTCGCGGGCCGGTGTGCCGGGGCCAGATCGCCACCGACGTAATCCGCGACAACTTCTGGGCGCTGTTCCAGGCGCCGGAACACGACCTCTATATCACCGACCCGAACTATCGCGGCCAGGCCACGCCGTTGTTGGCCATGCCCGGGCAGAACGACGATGTCGGCAGCGTTTTGAGCTTGTGGCACAACTACCGCAACAAACGTAATGAGTACGAAGCGCTGCGCCGCGACAGCTACGCCGATCTGCCCGCGCCGAGCTGGTCGACCCTGTGGGCCGGCAACGACAACGCGTTGCTGAGCATTTTCCGTCACTTCGACAGCGCTTCGGTGACCAAAGGCCTGATTGGCGAGGTGCCGCAGACAATGTGGCTGTTCGACTATCCCTTGCTCGAGCGCACCTATTACCAGTTGGCAGTCAACTTCGACGTGTTCGGCAACGTTTCGCATCAGGCGCAAACCCGTCTGTATTTCGACCTGATCCGTAATGGCGCCGAGCAGAACTTCCTGCGCCTGATGCCCGCCGATTCCCGCGAGGATTACCTCGACGATTGGTACCAGAGCAGCGGCCAGTTCAAGATGTGGCTCGATTATGAGGCGATCGATGACGACAAGCCGACGGCGCTGAAGCTCGATGAAAAGGATCCGAAATACGACTTCGCCATGCAATTGCTGGCGCGTTACGGTGACCTCAACGCGCGGCCCGATCCGATCAACCGTTGCGACGGCGCTTACTGCTCACGGCCGAATATCGACCCGGCGCTGCAAAATGCCGAGCAGGCGCTGAGTCGCCTGACGTCGCGCCCGGCGGCCGGTTTGAAGGTGATCGACCAGTTGCCGGAAGCGACCATGCTGCGCATAGAAACGGCCAACGGCAAGCGCGAGGTCTACAGCCTGCTGCGCAACCGTGCGCACAGCAACGTGGCGTTCCTGCTTGGTGAGTCGCTGCGCTATCAGCCTGGGTTGGACACGATCACGATTTATCCGGGCGTGCTCAGCAGTTATCCGAACTTCATGTTCAACATTCCTGCCGACCAAGTGGCGGAATTTGTCGATGCCATGGAAAACGCCAAAGATGCCAACCGCTTCGAGAAAATCGTCGAACGTTGGGGAATTCGGCGCAGTCATCCGCAATTCTGGTTCTATTTCCACGATTTGAGTCAGTACATCCACGAAACCGATCCGGTGGAAGAGGGTGTGCTGGACATGAACCGCTACGAGAATCTTTGATCGTTTGAGAGCGTCCTGCTGTCCCAACTTCAAGCAACACCGCAAAACCCTGTAGGAGCTGCCGAGTGAAACGAGGCTGCGATCTTTTGATCTTTCAAAATCAAGATCGAAAGATCGCAGCGTGCCGCAGCTCCTACAGGGATTGAGGTGAATTTGAGGGTGTGATCGGGAGCAGGTGATGTTGATTTCAGTGCAAGCCCTGCGTGCGCTGGCCGCGTGGACGGTGGTCTGCCATCACTTCATGCAGATTTTCTTCGACTTCAAGGCACGCGGACCGATCGGGCAACTGTTCATCGATAAAGGAGCGGTGGGGGTCGATATTTTCTTTGTCATCAGCGGCCTGGTGATTTTCCTCTCGACCGAAAACAAACCCCTGCCGCCCGCGCGGTTTCTCTTGTACCGGCTGTTTCGCATCGTCCCGGCGTATTGGCTCTACACGCTATTGATGGCGCTGCTGGTGGCGTTTGCCCAGCCCATATTGCCGGATCAAACGGTGGACTGGGGCCATCTGCTGTTGTCGTTGCTGTTCATTCCTACCGAGAACCCCGGCGGTTACGGCATCTACCCGACGCTCAATGTCGGCTGGACGTTGAATTACGAAATCCTTTTCTACGTGCTGTTTGCCTGGGCGCTGTTGTTTCGCTTGCAGGTGCGTCTGTTGGTGGTCGCGGCGCTGTTGTTCGCCGTGTGTCAGACCTGGACCGGGTTTGGCTGGATCAGCGAGTTCTATCGTTCGGACATCATCTATGAATTCCTGCTGGGGATTGGCATCGGCATGCTTTATCGCCGGGGCTGGATCGGTGCGGGACTGTGGCTGCCGCTGGCGGCAATCGTGGCGGTATTGCTGACGATCTATCAGTTGCCGCCGGCGCCGAGGTTGCTGAACTGGGGGGGGCCGAGCGCCGTGTTGGTGATGGCGTGTATCTCACTTGAGCGTTATGTCGAGCGCAGTCGGGTACTCAAACTGCTCGGCGATTGCTCGTATTCGGTGTATCTGATGCACGTTCTGGTGCTGTCGGCAGGCGGTTATCTGGCCCGGCGCTACGGCATCAACCCGTATTTGATGTTTGTCGTCTGCGCGCTGGCCATCGGTGTCGGCTCCTGGCTGAGCTACGAGTGGGTGGAAAAACGCAGCTATCGCTGGCTCAAGGCGCAAATCGACGAAGAGCCTGACGAGAATCTTTCCCGACAAAAATACTAGGACTTTGTCCGGCGCAACGATTGGCGTAAACTGCGCCCAAGCCTGCGAGGAGTTTCCATGACCGCTATTACCATTACCGACGCCGCCCACGATTACCTGGCTGATCTGCTCTCCAAGCAGAACACCCCGGGCATCGGCATCCGCGTCTTCATCACCCAGCCTGGCACCCAGTACGCCGAAACCTGCATTGCCTACTGCAAGCCGGGCGAAGAAAAACCTGAAGACACCGCGCTGGGGCTGAAAAGCTTCACCGCGTATATCGATCACTTCAGCGAAGCGTTTCTCGATGACGCCGTGGTCGACTACGCCACCGACCGCATGGGCGGTCAACTGACCATCAAGGCGCCAAACGCCAAAGTACCGATGGTCAACGCTGACAGCCCGGTCAACGAGCGCATCAATTACTACCTGCAAACCGAAATCAACCCGGGGCTTGCCAGCCACGGCGGTCAGGTCAGCCTGATCGATGTGGTTGAAGACGGCATCGCCGTACTGCAGTTCGGTGGCGGTTGCCAGGGCTGCGGCCAGGCGGACGTGACCTTGAAGGAAGGCATCGAGCGCACCTTGCTCGAGCGCATCCCGGAGCTCAAGGGCGTTCGCGACGTGACCGACCACACGCAGAAAGAAAACGCCTACTACTAAGGTGTTCGCTGCGGACATGAAAAACGGCGCCCCGTGAGCGCCGTTTTTTTATGGGTGACATTCAGGAATGCATTCGCGAGCAGGCTTCATGGGCGATAGAGGTGAGCATGCCCGGCGCGATACAACGATGACTCGCTAAAAACCTCACTGCCCAACACGCGTCCCACCAGAATCAACGCCGTACGCCGAAACCCTTTGGCCTCAACCTTCCCGGCAATATCCGCCAGCGTCCCCACCACCCAATCCTGATCCGGCCACGTCGCCCGGTGGATCACCGCAATCGGGCAGTCTGCGCCGTAATGAGGCAACAGCTCCGCCAGAATCTTCTCCAGATGGTTGACCCCCAGATGAATCGCCATGGTTGCGCCGTGCTGCGCCAGGCTGCCCAATTCCTCACCGGCCGGCATGGCGGTTTTATCGGCGTAGCGGGTCAGAATCACGCTCTGCGACACGTCCGGCAGTGTCAGTTCCGCGCCAAGCAACGCCGCACACGCAGCGGTCGCGGTCACCCCGGGAATGATCTCAAACGGAATATCCAGCTCACGCAGATAACGAATCTGCTCACCAATCGCGCCATACAGACTCGGATCGCCGGAATGCACCCGCGCCACATCCTGGCCGTTGGCATGCGCGGTTTTGATCAGTTCGATGATCTGTTCGAGGTGCAGCTCAGCGCTGTTGACCACCGTCTCGGCTTGATGGCCGTCGAGCACCGCTGCCGGCACCAACGAACCTGCATAGATAATCACCGGGCAACTGCGGATCAGCCGCTGGCCTTTCACGGTGATCAATTCCGGGTCGCCGGGGCCGGCGCCGATGAAGTAGACAGTCATCGTTAAATCCTTGGAAAAGAGGTGCAACAACGCTTCAGATGAAGATTGCTCATGATCAATGGCGGGGATTATCGGGATTTTACGCCGCGCCGGCCAATGCCAACGTGGCCTGGGCGTATTTCTGCCGGGAAATCAGCAATTTTGCCGGTGCCTGAATCAACTGTTCGGCGAGGGCCAGTGCCGCACTTTCGGCGACGCCGTAGCAACCGGTGCGTTCGAAGGCGATTTGCGAATGGTGACTGAGTCGTTGCTGATAAGTGGCCAATTCCTCGCTGCTGAAGTACAGCAAGGGCAGGGCCAGTTGCGCGGCAAGTTCTTGCAGCCCTGGCTCGTCGCGCTTCAAGTCGATGCTGGCCAACGCCTTGACCGCTTGCAGCTCGATTCGGTGTGCCTGTAAGGCTTGGTCAAGCAATGCGCGCAGCGTGCTGGCCGGGCAGCCGCGCTGGCAGCCCAGGCCGATCACGAAGGTCGGCACTGCGCTGTCATCGGTCATGCGTGGTATTGACCATCGCTTTTGCGGCGGAACAACCAGGCGCTGATCAGGCCCAAGGCCAGCCAGAACACTACGTTGGTTAGCTGCGAAGCGATTTTGAACTGGGCTTCCAGTGCTTCCGGCGCGAGCATCGAATGCACTTGCGGCTGCGGCGCGCCGATCACGTGCGGCACGGCGAGGATGGCCACACCAAGGATCTTCATCAGCCAGTGGCGGCTGAACACGATCAGCGACAGGCCGACAGCGGTCGAAGCGGCCGTGCCGATCCACCACATTTGTCGTGAGGCCAGATCAGCGGCAGCGGTGCCCGGCAACTCGGGCGGCAGGCCCAGGGTTGGCGCGAGGACGAAGGTCGCGTAACCGGCCAGACCCCAGAGCAGGCCTTGCGAGGTTTTGGTCGGCGCGCGCAGGGTGTAGAGGCCCGCGAGCATCAGGGCGAAACCGACAGCCACCACCAGATTGCCGCCTGTGGTCGAAACCACGCGCTGCCAGCCGTCTTCCGGCTCCCAGGCTTCGGCATCGTGGGTGTGGCCGGCCATGGCGCCTTCGGCGTGTTCATGAACAGCCACCGGCTCGGCTTTCTCGTAGGTTTCAGCCTGAATAATCAGCGGTGAAACCCAGAAGCTTTGCAGCAGAGTGAGGAGCAGGGCGGCCAGCAGGCCGGTGAAACCTGCGGTTTGCGCAATACGCTTGATCATGTCGGCAGGTCTCAGTGGCACGGGAACGCGGCGCTGTGACGGGTATCGTGAGCGGCGTTGTGCACCGCCTCGATGTGCGAGAAACCGGCGAAGTAGACCAGGCTGGCGCCGAGGATCGACGCGAAGATCGCAGCGCTCAGGCGTTGGCTCAGGGTGGTGGTGCTGACGATTTTGTCCGTGTTGCTGCCGGTGCTGCTGATGATCGACATGGCGCTTCCCTCTGGAGTGTCAGTGGGTGAATCGAGCGCATGAAAACCCCTGCGGGTCGGGCTCGCAGAGGTTCGAACAGCGCCCGCCCACCGCGGGTTTGTTATGTTCAGCGACGCACAAAATGCGGGCTGTGTGTTGCGGGCCGGTCTCCGGGCTCACGAGGGGTTGGCGTCAGGCCGACCTGCAAGCGTCACCTTCCCATGCCTTGCTGACACAGTGGTTTTGACGCTTCGCTCGCTTACCGTTGCGGGGGCAGCACCGGACTGACATGGGCTTGAGTAAAGCACATGATTCACCGGTTTCCCGTTTCACCCTGTGAAGGGCACCCGTAACAAGTTGTGTAGGAGAGCATGGCTCGGGGATTTTAGTCAATTATGTGGGTGGATCCGTTGCTGCGGTAACGGCTTCTTAGGGTTCCGCCCTTACGGCGGGTCACTTTTTCCAGACGCCGAAAAAGTAACCAAAAAGGCTTGCTCCTACGTGCGGCCCGCTCGCTGGGGCTCGGGGTGCCTTCGCTCCGGGATCGATCCGGGCGCAGCGTCTCCGGTTTGCTTCGCTGCACCTACTCCCGCTGTGTTTGGCTTCGCCAAACGGTCGCTGCGCTCCCACGCCCGGATCAATCCCTCCACTCAGCCTTCCGACGTCGCCCGTGGATCAAGATCAAAAGCAGGCGAGCTGACACTCGGCCTTGAGTGGTGAAGAGCGGGTGTTCGGCTTTTGATTTGCGTTGTTGCTGCCCCTCATCGGAACGCCGCCCGCCCAGCCCTCTCCCGAGGGAGAGGGAGCCGATTTTTGGGCTTCTCAAAATCTGAGTTCAACGCGGTATCGCACGTCGGCGTACCTCCCCCAAACGCCTCGATCAGTCCAATCTCCCGAGGTAGAGGAGGCCGATTTATGTGCTTTTCAAAGCCTGAGTTCAACGCGATATCTCACGTCGGCGTAACCCTACCAAACCACTCGGTCAGTCCCCTCTCCCTCCGGGAGAGGGCTAGGGTGAGGGGCTCTTGATCTGGCTTTGGCTTTGCCTTTGGCTTTTGATCTTTTGCCCCTTCGGCAGGCCGAGCGAAGGTGTTCATCCGGGGGGTAGGCGCGCAGCGCCGTTCGACGAAGTCGAACACATCGAGAGGAGGTGCAGCGAAGCAAACCGTAGGCGATGCCCCCGGATGGACACCGTAGCGAGGGAACACTGAGCCTCAGCGAAGTGCCGTACGCCGGGGCAAAGCCTTTTGGTTCCTTTTTGGCGTTTGAAAAAGGGACTCGCTGTAAGAGCGAAACCGCCAGCGGCACCACCCGCAGCAACGGATATGCCCCCAATCCAAACATTGACCCATAACCACACCATGCGTAGCCTTGCGCCTTCGAGGTTCTTCGGCCCACGCCGAAGCTAAGAAGGGAACGCGGTCAATGCCGCGGCTGCCCCCGCAACTGTGAACGGTGATGTTCGCTGCCACGCCACTGCCAGCTCAACTGATGAGCCCGCGGGAAGGCGCAGCAAACGCCAGGCCCAGCGCCTGAACGCCGTCAGCCAGGAGACCTGCCTCGTCACAGATTCTCAATTCAACCGGGCGGGGTGATCCGGTGGCGAACTCTCCGGGCACGCACGCGCGTTGCCGGTTCTCGTCCCGTATGCCCGCCGCTTGCCAAAGGGCATACCGATGAAAACACTGGCCAAACTCCCCGTCACCATCGTCACCGGCTTCCTCGGTTCGGGCAAAACCACGCTGCTGCGGCACATGCTCGACAACGCTCAGGGCCGTCGTATCGCGGTGATCGTCAACGAGTTTGGCGAGTTGGGCATTGACGGTGAAATCCTCAAGCAATGCACCATCGGTTGCACCGAAGAAGAAGCCACCGGCCGCGTTTACGAGCTGGCCAACGGCTGCCTGTGCTGCACCGTTCAGGAAGAATTCTTCCCGGTGATGCGTGAACTGGTTGCCCGTCGTGGCGACCTCGACCACATCCTCATCGAAACCTCGGGCCTGGCCCTGCCGAAACCATTGGTACAAGCTTTCCAGTGGCCGGAAATCCGCAGCGCCTGCACCGTTGACGCAGTGATCACTGTGGTCGACAGCCCGGCCGTCGCTGCCGGCACCTTCGCTGCGTTCCCGGATCAGGTCGATGCCCAGCGCAAACTCGATCCGAACCTCGATCACGAATCGCCGCTGCACGAACTGTTCGCCGACCAACTGGCCAGCGCCGACCTCGTCATCCTCAACAAGGCCGACCAGACCAGCCCGGAAGATCTGGCTCGCGTTCGCGCTGAAGTCGCCGAAGAACTGCCGCCAGCGGTGAAAATCATCGAAGCCAGCAACGGCCGTCTGCCGCTGGACGTGCTGATCGGCCTCGGCGCCGGATCCGAAGAACACATCGACAGCCGCCACAGCCATCACGATCACCACCACGGTGACGGCGATGACGACCACGATGACCACGATCACGACGCCTTCGATTCGATCTCCATCGAACTGCCGCAAGCCGATGAAAGCCTGCTGCTCGACGCACTGACACAACTGGTGGTCAAGCACGGCATCCTCCGGGTCAAAGGTTTCGCCGCCATTCCGAACAAGCCGATGCGCCTGCTGATCCAGGGTGTGGGTACGCGTTTCGACAAGCATTTCGACCGTCAGTGGGGCGCCGATGAAGCGCGCGTGACACGTCTGGTGCTGATCGGCCAGGAACTCGACGCCGCCCAACTCGAAGCGCAACTGCGCGCCGCGCTCAGCGTTTAAGCCATGCACCTGCTCAGGACCCAGCCCGGCGGTTTCGTCTCGGATGACAACATTGCCGACCTTGGCCAAACCCCCGCCGAGCTGGTGATCCTGTGCAGCGGCGACTCCAGCCTGGCGCTGCTCGCCGAGGCCGCGCAGCAGTTGCCCGAAGATTACCCGAGCCTGCGCCTGGCCAATCCGATGCAGGTGCAGAATCACGCCTCGGTCGATCTGTATGTCGATGAAGTGCTGCGTCACGCCAAGGTGATTCTGATTTCGTTGCACGGTGGCATTGCCTATTGGCGTTATGGCGTTGAGCGTCTGGTTGAGTTGTCCGAGCGTGGCGTGAAGTTGATTCTGGTGCCGGGCGATGACCGTCCCGATCCGGAGCTCAGCGACTTGAGCACTGTCAACGCCGAAGATCGCGACCGGCTCTGGCAGTTTTTGCGTCAGGGCGGCTTGGGCAATGCGCTGGACTTCTTCCGCTGTCTGGCCAGCCGTTGGCTCGCCCGTGATTACGCCTGGGAAGAACCGCAGACCCTGCCGCGCACGGCGATTTACCACCCCAATAAAACCTCCGCCGCACTGAGTGACTGGGAAGCCGAATGGCTGCCCGAAAACCCGGTTGCGGCGGTGCTGTTTTACCGCTCGCATCTGCAAGCGGCGAACACTGCTTTTATCGATGTTTTCTGCCAGCGCTTGCAGGCGGCGGGGCTTAATCCGTTGCCGATCGCGGTGGCCAGTCTGAAAGAACCCGGCTGCCTGACGGTGGTCGAGGATTGGCTGGATGAAGTCGAGGCTGGGGTGATTTTGAACACCACTGGCTTCGCCCAATCCAGCCCTGAAGCGCCGCACTTGCGGCCGTTTCGCCGCAATATTCCGGTGATCCAGGCGATCTGCGCGCAGGACAACGAGCCTGGCTGGCGCGCCAGCGAGCAAGGCCTGGGGCCGCGGGATCTGGCCATGCACATTGCCTTGCCGGAACTCGACGGACGCATCATCAGCCGACCGATCAGCTTCAAGGATCTGGCCTGGCGCAGCGAGCGCAGTCAGTCCGACGTGGTCTGCTATCGCGCGCAGCCCGAGCGTATGGATTTTGTCGCCGAATTGGCGCGGCGCTGGATCGATCTGGCGCGGGTGCCAAATGGCGATAAACGCATCGCGTTGATCCTCGCCAACTACCCAACCCGTGATGGACGCATCGGCAACGGCGTCGGCCTCGACACGCCGGCGGCGGCACTGAACATCCTGCGTGCGTTGCAGGCTGAGGGCTATCCGGTCACCGCAGAATTGCCGGGCAGCGGCACCGAGTTGATCCAGCAGTTGCTCGGTGGCGTCAGCAACGATCTCGACACCATTGATCTGCGCCCCTGCCAACAAAGCCTGGCGATGGACGCTTACCTGACGATGTTCAACGCCTTGCCCGAAACCAATCGTGCGGCGGTGGTTGAACGCTGGGGCGCGCCGCAAAACGATCCGATGTGCCGCGACGGGCGCATGATGATCGCCGGCATTCGCTTCGGCCTGACCTTCGTCGGCATTCAACCGGCGCGTGGTTATCAGGTTGACCCGAGTGCGGTCTATCACGACCCGGATCTGGTGCCACCGCACGGCTATATGGCGTTCTATTTCTGGCTGCGCAACACCTACGGTGCACACGGCGTGATTCACGTTGGCAAACACGGCAACCTCGAATGGCTGCCGGGCAAGGGTGTTGGTCTTTCGGAGAATTGCTGGCCGGATGCGTTGCTCGGGCCGCTGCCGAACATTTATCCGTTTATTGTCAACGACCCGGGTGAGGGCGCCCAGGCCAAGCGACGCACGCAAGCGGTGATCATCGATCACTTGATGCCGCCGCTGACCCGCGCCGAAACCTACGGGCCGCTGCGCAATCTGGAACTGCTGGCTGACGAGTATTACGAAGCGCAACTGCTCGATCCGCGCCGCGCCCGCGAGTTGCAGCGCGACATTCTGCAATTGGTGCGCGAGACGCAGATCGACCGCGAACTGCAACTCGACGCCGGGATGGACAGCGACGCCGACGCGGCAATCTGGCTACCGCGTCTCGATACCTATTTGTGTGATTTGAAGGAATCGCAGATTCGCGATGGCTTGCACATTTTTGGCGAGTCACCGAGCGGGCGATTGCGCATTGATACGTTGCTGGCGCTGCTGCGCATTCCACGCGGAGACGGCAAGGGCGCGCAGTCGAGTCTGCTGCGCGCGTTGGCCAAAGCCTTTGAACTCGGTTTCGATCCGCTCGATTGCGCGCTAGCCGATCCATGGACCGGCCCGCGCCCCGCAGAGCTGCAATCGCAAAGCGATGAAGTCTGGCGCAGCGCCGGCGACACCCGCGAACGCCTCGAACTGTTTGCCACGCAACTGATTTCCCAGACGCTGCAATCCCCTTGTAGGAGTGAGCCTGCTCGCGATAGCGGAGTGTCATTCGATACAGATTTGCCTGATACACCGCCATCGCGAGCAGGCTCACTCCTACAAGGGCCGCGTTGGGCTGAAGTCAGTGCAATAGTCGAGAATCTGCGCGAAGTCGTCGCCCCACGCCTCGATGCCTGCGGCCCTGCCGAAATGCGCGGCCTGCTCGACGCCCTCAGCGGTCGTTTCGTCCCTGCTGGCCCGAGTGGCGCACCCAGCCGTGGCCGCCTCGACGTGCTGCCCACCGGGCGCAACTTCTACTCGGTCGACGTACGCAACTTGCCGACCACCACCGCGTGGCGCATCGGTTTCCAGTCGGCGACGTTGATTCTCGAACGCCATCTCCAGGACCACGGCGATCACCTGCGCCAGCTCGGTTTATCGGTCTGGGGCACGGCAACCATGCGCACCGGTGGCGACGACATCGCCCAGGCCATGGCGTTGATGGGCGTGCGTCCGGTGTGGGCCACTGGCAGTCAGCGCGTTGACGATTTCGAAATTCTGCCGCTGAGTCTGCTCGACCGCCCGCGCGTCGATGTCACGTTGCGGGTTTCCGGATTTTTCCGCGATGCGTTCGCTAACCTGATTCGCCTGTTCGATGCGGCGGTGCAGGCGGTAGCGGCACTGGACGAGCCGGACGATCTCAACCCATTGGCCGCCAAAGTACGGGCCGAGCGCGAGGCACTGTTGCAGTCGGGCGTCGATGCGGACACAGCACGGCGTCAGGCCGGTTGGCGGATCTTCGGCGCCAAACCCGGTGCCTACGGCGCAGGCGTGCAGGGCGCGATCGATGGCCGTTTGTGGCAGAGCCGCGACGATCTGGCCGAGGTTTATCTGAACTGGGGCGCTTACGCCTATGGCGGTGCCGACGAAGGTACGGCCGCCCGCGAGCAGTTCGTCCAGCGCCTGAGTCACGTCCAGGCGGTGCTGCAAAATCAGGACAACCGCGAGCACGACTTGCTTGATTCCAACGACTATTACCAGTTCCAGGGCGGCATGCTTGCTGCCGTGGAAACCCTGCGCGGCGAAGCGGCGGCGAGTTATCACGGCGATCACAGTCAACCGGATCTGCCGAAGATTCGCACCTTGAAAGAAGAACTGAACCGAGTGATTCGCTCACGGGCGGCCAATCCGAAATGGATCGACGGGGTCAAGCGTCACGGCTATAAAGGCGCGTTCGAACTGGCGGCGACGGTTGATAACCTGTTTGCGTTTGATGCGACGACTCAACTGATTGATGACCACCAGTACGCGTTGTTGGCAGAGGCTTATTTGCTCGATCCGGCAACCCGGGAGTTTGTTCGCGAGCATAATCCGCATGCGCTGCGGGACATGACCGAGCGCATGCTTGAGGCGCAGCAGCGCGGGATGTGGCAGGAGCCGGGGGCTTATAAAGAGGCGCTGGAGAATCTGCTGTTGGATATTGAGGAAGATATGTAGCGTCCTCAGGAAAGTCACCCCCTCACCCCAGCCCTCTCCCCCAAGGGGGCGAGGGGGAAAGGGAGCCGATTTGTGTGCTGTTCAGAATCGAAGTCGACTCGATAATCCAGGTCGGCGTACCTTGAAAGAACACCTCGGTCAGTTCCCTCTCCCTCCGGGAGAGGGCTAGGGTGAGGGCCACCCCGACTGACACCCCACAATGCCAAGTACATCCACGACCACGACAGAGAAAACCCAAATGACCGACACCCCGCATTTCCCGCTCTCCGCCGTGGTCGGCGCCGATGACCTGAAACTCGCCCTGTGCCTCACCGCCATCGACCCGAAAATCGGCGGTGTGCTGATCGAAGGCCCGCGAGGCATGGCCAAATCCACCCTGGCCCGTGGTTTGGCCGACCTGCTCGCCAGCGGTCAATTTGTCACCTTGCCGCTGGGTGCGACTGAAGAACGCCTGGTCGGCACCCTCGACCTCGACGCCGCCCTCAGCGAGGGGCGAGCGCAGTTTTCGCCGGGCGTACTGGCCAAGGCTGACGGCGGCGTGCTCTACGTCGATGAAGTCAATCTGCTGCCCGATCATTTGGTCGATCTGCTGCTCGACGTTGCCGCCAGCGGCACCAACCTGATCGAGCGCGACGGCATCTCCCATCGGCATTCGGCGAAGTTCGTGCTGATCGGCACGATGAACCCGGAAGAGGGCGAGCTGCGTCCGCAACTGCTTGACCGCTTCGGCCTGAACGTTGCCCTCAGTGGCCACACGGCGCCGACCGAGCGCGGGCAGATCATCCGTCGGCGTCTGGATTTCGACAGCGATCCGCAAGCGTTCTGCACGCAGTGGGAAGCTGAGCAACAAGCCCTGCGTGTGCGTTGCGAAAATGCTCGCGCTGCCTTGGCCAATATTGCGCTGGACGATGCCGCACTGGCGCAGATCACCGAGCGTTGCTTTGCTGCCGGCGTCGATGGACTGCGTGCCGACCTGGTCTGGTTACGCGCCGCTCGTGCTCACGCGGCATGGCGCGGGGCTGAGGTGATTGGCGAGGAAGACATCGACGCCGTGGCCGAGTTTGCCCTGCGCCATCGGCGCCGTGAGCAAGCGCCATCGAGTCCGCAACAACCGGCTCAGGCGCCGGCCGAGACTCAGGCATCACCGAGCGAAGGGCAGGGCCAGTGGGGTGACATGCCGGCGCCGGCGCTCGCCACCGGCGCCCGCCGCGAAGTGCCGAGCTGGCCAAAAAAGCCTTAGGCATTCGTCCCCGATCCGATGCGGGGGCGAATGCCAGACCCCGCGCCGGACGGCTGGACAACGGACGTCAGGGCAAGCGCCATACGGCCCGCAGCGGTACGGTGAACTGGCCGGGCACGTTGCTCAAGGGGCGTCCTCGGGTTCGTGAAGATCTGCTGTTTCAACTGCGCACACGCTCGCCGCATGAGCTGTGGCTGGTGATCGTCGATGCCTCCGCCTCGACGCGGCGTCATCAGGCCTTGAGCGATGCCAAAGGCCTGCTCGCGCAACTGTTCGATGACGCCTATCGCCAACGGGCGCGCCTGGCCTTGTTGACGGCCAGCGGCTCGGCGCCGAAATGGCAGGTGCAAGGGTTGAAGGCCTCCAGCGGTTTGCATAGCTGGCTGGAGGCGTTGGGCGCTGGCGGTGGCACGCCGTTGCTGGCGGCACTGGTGCAGGCAGAGCAATGGCTGTCGGTGCGCCGCAAGCGCTTTCCCGCCGAGCAGCAGCGGCTGTTGGTGGTGACCGATGGGCGTTTGAAACAGTGGTCGGGATTACCGGCGCTAGCGTGTCCGGGGTTGTTGATCGATATCGAGCGCGGGCCGATCCGGTTGGGTCGGGCACGGGATCTGGCTTCAGCGTTGGGATCCGAGTATCGACACATTGATGAGCTGATTTCTCTCTAACCTTTTCGGCGATTGTTCTACCGTCTTCGCGAGCAGGCTCACTCCTACATTTGGAATGCGTTCCCCTGTAGGAGTGAGCCTGCTCGCGATTGCATCGACCCGGTCTAGAACCGAACACTCAAAACCCGCATCCCTGCTCTATGCTGCACCCAGCCCAATCACAAGGAGTGAGCGATGCGCGTTCTGGTCAAAAACCCTCAAGACGACTTCCGCGTCAAAGCCTACGCCGGCACCAACGGCGTGCTGCTGGCCATGGATCTGGCCGAACCCCGGCGCAAAGGCCTGCTGGGATTTGCCATCGAAAAGCAGCAGGGCGCCAAACCCTGGTTGTTCCTGTTCAACAGCCTGACCTTCCCGAATAAGGCTCACACCTTTCCCCAGTTCCACGCGACACCAAGCGATACCGCGCCGCTGCAGAAATTTCGCTGGGCGGATTACGCGGTCAATCCGGGCATGACCCTCCACTATCGCGTGCATCTGGCCTACGGCACGGCCGATGCCGTGCAGTTGGGCGAGTCGCTGGAGCTGACGATCACTTCCGATGACGGCCAGCCGAGCAACCAAAGCGTGAATTTCAATCGAGCCGTTGCTGCCAGTCAGGCCTTCCAGCGCAAGTTTCCTGATCTCGACGCGCAGATCAGCGCCAATAAAAACATGCCCATCGAAGCCTGGCCCGATGCGGCCCGTCAGTGGCTGGAAAACGGTTTGCTCGGGCGCTTGCTGGGTTTTATCGAGCGTGCCGTCGATGACCAATGGGCGCTGGACATTGCCATCTACGAATATCAATTGCAGGCGATCGTCGTAGCGGTGAACGCGGCGTTCGCGCGGGGCGTGAAGGTGCGGGTGCTCTACCACGCCCGGCCGGACGATGAAGACACCACAATCAACGAAGCGAGTCTGGCGGCACTGCCTGCGGCGAGCAAACGCGGGCGAGTGACCCATAACATCTTTCACAACAAATTCATGGTCCTCAGTCGCGTCGGTGTCAGTGGTGAGCATCACCCTGAGGCGGTTCTGTGTGGCAGCACTAATTTCACCGCCAACGGGGTCTACCGGCAGGCCAACGTGGTGCATGTGCTGGACGATGAATCGATCGCCGCGAGTTATCAGCAGACGTTCGAGCAGATCTGGGTGCAGCCGGACGACGTCGGTGCAACCCGTGACTGGATCACCGAACACAATCCGATGAATCCGCAGCAGCCGTTATTTACCGGGTTTTCACCGCGTACCGGCGGGGCTGACCTGCAGGCGTTCGAGAACATCATCAGCGCGGCAAAAAAGGACGTGCTGTTCGTCACCGCGTTCTCGCTGCCGGACGCGATCCTTAATGCCTTGCTTGGCCAGCCCCACGACGACATTTTGCGTTATGGCCTGCAAAACACCGCCAGCCGCATCACCGGGTTTCACGCCGACCGCAGCGCCGAATTCGCCGCCACCGCTTTGCTCAATACCGGTCTGGAAGGCTGGCTGCGCGAGAACATGAAAGGTCAGAAAGGCAATCTGCTGGTGCACACCAAAGCGGTGGTCACCGACTTCACCACCGATACGCCGACCATCATCAGTGGCAGCCATAACCTCAGCGCTTCGGCCAGTAATGGCAACGATGAAAACTACCTGATCATTCGCGGCGACACCGATCTGGCGGATCGTTACGGGCTGGAGCTGCTGCGATTTTACGAGCATTACCGGTTTCGCTATTTCGCGAAGAAACTGGCGTTGAAGCAGGTGAGTCCGTTGGCCGTGGATGACAGTTGGACTAACGATTACTACATCGAGGGGGATTTGCGGCAGTTGTCCCGGCTGCGTTTTGCCGGACGCTGAAACCGTACTGTAGGAGCTGCCGAAGGCTGCGATCTTTTGATCTTGTTTTTAAGAATCAAAATCAAAAGATCGCAGCCTTCGGCAGCTCCTACAGAGGTATTCGGGGCGGATTACAGATTTTGAAATGATTTGCCGCTGTAGGAAATGTTCCCAAAGCCTGTACGCTCCAAGGCCACTTTTCATTCAGGATCTACATGAACACCCTCTCGGAGCCTCCCAGTTTCAGCTTCCCCTCGCGCCATGGCGCGGTCTTGACGCACTCGCAGCATCCAGTTTTCCGACACCCGACTATCGTTGCTAACGCGGCCCCAGAGCCTTTGCGTTGCGCTTTGCCGTGTCCGGCAGCCTGAATCAACCGAGAGAGATAGAGACGTTTTATGGAATGGTTAGCGGATCCCACGGCCTGGTTAGGCTTGTTGACTTTGATCGTGCTGGAACTGGTGCTGGGTATCGACAACCTGGTGTTCATCGCAATCCTCGCGGATAAATTGCCGCCGCATCAACGTGATCGTGCACGGATTATCGGCCTGTCGCTGGCGCTGATCATGCGTCTTGGCCTGTTGGCGAGTATTTCCTGGCTGGTCACCCTCACGCAGCCGTTGTTCGAGGTGTTCGACAAGAGCTTCTCCGGCCGTGACCTGATCATGCTGTTCGGTGGCGTGTTCCTGCTGTTCAAGGCCACCATGGAATTGCACGAACGCCTTGAAGGTCACGTCGGCGAACGCACGACCAACAGCGCTTATGCCATGTTCTGGCCGATCGTCGCGCAGATCGTGGTGCTCGACGCGGTGTTCTCGCTCGATGCGGTGATCACGGCGGTGGGCATGGTCGATGAATTGGCGGTGATGATGATCGCAGTGATCATCTCGATCGGCTTGATGATTGTCGCCAGCAAGCCGCTGACGCGCTTCGTCAACGCGCACCCGACGGTGATCATGCTGTGTCTGGGCTTCCTGATGATGATCGGTTTCGCCCTGACCGCCGAAGGTCTGGGCTTCCACATTCCGAAAGGTTATCTGTACGCCGCCATCGGTTTCTCGATTCTGATCGAGGTGTTCAACCAGATCGCCCGGGCACGCCGCAAGCGCTCGATGCAGGGTTTACGGCCGATACGCGAGCGCACGGCTCACGCGGTCATGCGTTTGCTGGGCGGGCGCAAACTGGCGGTGGAAGAGGTCGGCGAAGAACTCTCCGACCTGCTCGACGACGGTGACGCGCCAAGTACCGAACTGTTCGATCGTCGTGAACGGGTGATGATCAGCGGTGTGCTGCAACTGGCCGAGCGGCCGATTCGCGGGCTGATGACCGTGCGCGCCGATGTCGACACGATTGATCTGGCCGATGACCGCGAGGCGATTCGAACCCGCTTGATGCACTCGTCCTATTCGCGTCTGCCGTTGATTCGCAACGGTGCGGTGGATGAGCCGTTGGGCTTCGTGCACAAGAAGGAACTGCTCAAGGAATACCTGGCCGGCACCGAGCCGAACCTGGAACACCTGGCGCGCAAGACCATCAATTTGCTCGACAGTTACTCGATCCTCAACGCACTGGAGCAGATGCGCGCTGCGTCGACGCACATTGCCTTCGTGGTCAACGAGTTCGGCGACTTTGTCGGCGTATTGACCATGACCGACATTCTCGAATCGATTGCCGGTGAGTTGCCCGATGCCAGCGAAATCGAAGGCCCGGACGTGGTCGAGGAGCAGGGCGGGTTTATGGTCAGCGGTGCGTTGAATCTGGCGCGGGTGCGCCAACGCACCGGGTTTGGCGCCAAGCCGACCGAGGACTATCAGACCATGGCCGGGTTGGTGATGAGCCTTCTTGATCGTCTCCCGGTCATTGGTGATCGTCTGGAACTTGAAGGCTGGCACATGACGGTCAAAGCGGTGGAAGAGCGGCGGGTGACGCGGGTGCTTTTGGAGCGCGCGCCAGCGTAATCCTTGAGTTCTCTACGAAACGTGCCGGCCACTTCGCGAGCAAGCTCGCTCCCACATTGGAATGCGTTTCAAATGTGGGAGTGAGCCTGCTCGCGAATGCTTGGGTTGATCCATTGTTCATCCTGACGTACCACTGCCTTGCTGTTCCTTGGGCGTTTTTACTTCCGGCTTTCGACGTCACTGCTCGAATGAGTGCGCTTCAAACAAGAGAACAGGAAGCTGGATTTATCCCCTGACACCGAACAGGGATCTCCACTACACCCCGATTCGCTCAAGGGTGTTTTTCGGTTCTCTAGTCTCCAGACTCAGTAGCACCAGACTGCCAAATTGCGCGGCGGCGACGCTGTTTGCTCCGTCTGTCTGGAGTCTGACTGTGGCGCCGGTCGTGCCGGCTGGCGCGAGGATCCAGTCGGTTCGCACTTGCCAGTTTGGATCGTCTGTCAGCGCCAACTCAAGTTCGTCGCCAGCAGGATGTAGCGTCAATATCACGCGAGCCGTGGAGCCGGATGCAGTCTTGATTCTGGCGGACAGCGCATATTCTTCGGCTTCAGATTGGAAAATGACGTCCTGACTGATGTATCCGGGTGAAGTGATCTTGCAGTCATCCTCGTTGAATTTCACCTGATCTGGATGGCTCACTGACCAGTCTTTCTCGCCTTCGTAGAACTCGCCATTCCTGATCAAATTCGTCATGTCCTTATCCCTCCCTGCGACTTTTTGGTTAACCCGGCTTCGGAACCTTCAGCCTGTTCAGCACTGACTCCGCAGGTGCGCACGTGCAACCGTGCACAGAGTACGAAGTGTCTGACGCAGCCAGGGCAGATTATGCGTTTTTTTACGGGCGGCAGCGGGCGCTTTGGTCTTGCCGATGTGCTCGGCGAAATCCCGTGCGAGGGTTTCTTCCGTGCCGATGCCTTTGAGTTTTTTCACCAGCCTGCCGTTCTTGTAGAACAGTACGGTGGGCGTACCGGTTACCAGCGGATGACGGGCAGTTTCGCTGGTATTGAGCATGTAGATATTGGCGCGATGCCGGTATGGCTCGGCCGTCTGGCGAAAAATCGGCCCGGCCCACTCGCAGGCGGGGCAATGTTCGTTAGCGAAATAAAGGATTACTGGGCGCCAGGTTTTCAGGGCTTTGCGATAGGTGGGGGGCAACGTGGCGAGAGGGATATTCGCGCTCATGAGAATCTCCTTTTCAGTTGTCGCTGTTTCACTAAACGGTAATCCAGCGCGCTCCGCACGCCTACTGTCAGAGTTGACAGGTGTCACGCGCATTGTTTTGTGTCATGCGCCCCGCAATGTGGCGCGAATACCCGGCGTGTGTAGCCAACGGTAGCGAGTCTTCATGGTGTCTTTGGTAACAGCGCCATTGTCTTTTTCTGCATCTCTTTGATTTCGAAAACTTTTAATTCCACTACAGATTCCCCAACAATCCTGTGGCACACTTTCTGCTGTCTATTCCGTAGTAACAAACCGTGTTCCGGTATAGCGGAATAAACACCATTCTGGAGTGCTTGCCATGCATCGCCGTCCTTCGTTGTTCAAAGCGTGTGTTTTTGTTCTTGCGGCTTCGTCCGCTGTCATGGGTATGGCCCAGGCAGCTGACAGCAAACTCGACAGTGTTCTGGCCCGTGGCAAATTGATCGTGGGCACCGGCAGCACCAATGCGCCGTGGCACTTTCAGGGCGCGGACGGCAAGTTGCAGGGCTTTGATATCGACATTGCGCGGATCGTCGCCAAAGGTCTGTTCAATGATCCGAGCAAAGTCGAGTTCGTGGTGCAGTCGTCCGATGCGCGGATTCCCAATCTGCTGACCGACAAGGTCGACATGAGCTGCCAGTTCATCACCGTTACCGCCAGCCGCGCGCAACAAGTGGCGTTCACCCTGCCGTACTACCGCGAAGGCGTCGGCCTGTTGCTGCCGAACAACAGCAAGTACAAGGAAATTGAAGACCTGCAGGCCGCCGGCGACAGCGTCACCGTGGCGGTGCTGCAAAACGTCTATGCCGAAGAACTGGTGCATCAGGCATTGCCGAAAGCCAAGGTCGATCAGTACGACAGCGTCGACCTGATGTATCAGGCGGTGAACTCCGGCCGCGCCGATGCCGCCGCCACCGACCAGTCCTCGGTCAAATACCTGATGGTGCAGAACCCTGGCCGCTACCGCAGCCCAAGCTATGCGTGGAGCCCGCAAACCTATGCGTGCGCGGTGAAACGCGGCGATCAGGACTGGCTGAACTTCGTCAACACTGCGCTGCATGAAGCCATGACCGGCGTTGAATTCCCGACTTATGCGGCGTCGTTCAAGCAATGGTTCGGTGTAGATCTGCCTTCGCCAGCAATTGGTTTCCCAGTCGAATTCAAATGATCCCGTGAGAGTGGGGCGATTAAAGTCGCCCCGCTCAAGGTACTGCTGACTATGAACTATCAGTTGAACTTTGCCGCCGTCTGGCGCGATTTCGACACCTTGCTGGCGGGGCTCGGTCTGGGCCTCGAACTGGCGCTGGTGTCGATCGCCATCGGCTGCGTGATCGGCCTGCTGATGGCGTTTGCCTTGCTGTCGAAGCATCGCGCCTTGCGGGTGCTGGCTTCGGTGTACGTCACGGTGGTGCGTAACACGCCAATTCTGGTGTTGATTCTGTTGATCTACTTTGCGCTGCCAAGCCTGGGCATTCGTCTGGACAAGATTCCCTCGTTCATCATCACGCTGTCGTTGTATGCCGGGGCGTACCTGACCGAAGTGTTCCGTGGCGGCTTGCTGAGCATCCCCAACGGGCAGCGTGAAGCCGGGCTGGCGATCGGTCTCGGCGAGTGGCAGGTCAAGGCCTACGTCACCGTGCCGGTGATGTTGCGCAACGTCTTGCCGGCGCTGTCGAACAACTTCATTTCGCTGTTCAAGGACACCTCGCTGGCTGCCGCGATCGCGGTGCCGGAGCTGACCTATTACGCGCGCAAGATTAACGTCGAGAGCTACCGGGTGATTGAAACCTGGCTGGTGACCACGGCGTTGTATGTCGCGGCCTGTTACCTCATTGCCATGCTGCTGCGCTACCTCGAGCAGCGTCTGGCGATCCGCCGATAGGAGGCTGCGATGTACGAATCTCCCAGTTGGTTACATGAGTTGTGGGTCGCACGCGAGCCACTGTGGCAGGGTTTTTTGACCAGCGTGCAAGTGTCGGCGCTGGCGATTCTGCTCGGCACGATGCTCGGCGTTATTACCGGGTTGGTGCTGACGTACGGCAAGTTCTGGATGCGCGCACCGTTTCGGTTTTACGTCGATCTGATTCGCGGCACGCCGGTGTTTGTGCTGGTACTGGCCTGCTTCTATATGGCGCCGGCACTCGGCTGGCAGATCAGCGCATTTCAGGCCGGGGCCTTGGGGCTGACGCTGTTCTGCGGCTCCCACGTCGCTGAAATCGTGCGGGGTGCGCTGCAAGCCTTGCCGCGCGGGCAGATGGAGGCGAGCAAAGCCATCGGCCTGACGTTTTATCAATCCCTCGGTTATGTGCTGTTACCCCAGGCACTGCGGCAGATCCTGCCGACCTGGGTCAACTCGTCCACCGAAATCGTCAAGGCTTCGACCTTGCTCTCGGTGATCGGCGTGGCCGAATTGCTGCTCAGCACGCAACAGATCATCGCCCGGAACTTCATGACCCTGGAGTTCTACCTGTTCGCCGGTTTTCTGTTCTTCGTCATCAACTACGGCATCGAATTACTCGGCCGGCACATTGAAAAGCGGGTGGCTCTGCCATGACTCAAGCTCAAGTTTCTCCACAGAATCAGGCGTTGCTGGACATCCGTGGCCTGCACAAACAGTACGGCGCAGTAGAAGTGCTCAAAGGTGTCGATCTGAGCATGCAGCGCGGCAACGTGGTGACGCTGATCGGTTCCAGCGGTTCGGGTAAAACCACGCTGCTGCGTTGCGTGAACATGCTCGAAGAATTCCAGGGCGGACAGATCCTGCTTGACGGCGAATCCATCGGCTATGAAGAGGTCAACGGCAAGCGAGTGCGGCATGCCGAAAAAGTCATCGCCCGCCATCGTGCGATGACCGGCATGGCGTTCCAGCAGTTCAACCTGTTCCCGCATTTGACCGCGTTGCAGAACGTCACCCTGGGCTTGCTCAAGGTGAAGAAAATGCACAAGGACGAAGCCGTCGTCCTCGCGGAAAAGTGGCTGGAGCGCGTCGGCTTGCTGGAGCGGCGCAATCACTTTCCCGGTCAGTTGTCCGGCGGTCAGCAACAGCGCGTGGCGATTGCCCGGGCGATTGCGATGAACCCGAGTTTGATGCTGTTCGACGAAGTCACTTCGGCCCTCGACCCTGAGTTGGTCGGCGAAGTGCTCAACGTGATCAAGGGCCTGGCCGAAGACGGCATGACCATGCTGCTGGTGACCCACGAGATGCGTTTCGCCTTCGAGGTCTCGGACAAAATCGTTTTCATGAATCAGGGGCGAATCGAAGAGCAGGGGCCTCCCAAGGAACTGTTCGAGCGCCCGCAATCGCCGCGTCTGGCTGAGTTTCTCAAGAGCACGCGGTTTTAACTTTCGTTTTGTAATCAGGAGAAGCACCCATGAGCATTACGCGTTACGGCACCGGCAGCACCGCCGCTGGCGGTCAGCCACGTCCCTTCGCTCGCGCCGTTGAAGCGGATGGCTGGCTGCATGTGTCCGGCCAGGTGCCGGCGGTGGATGGCGAGATTATTGTCGGCGGCATCGTCGAGCAGACCCATCAGACCATGAAGAACCTGATCGCGATTCTCGAGGAGGCCGGTTATGGCCTGGAAGATGTCGTGCGTGCCGGGGTGTGGCTGGATGATCCGCGTGATTTCAGCAGTTTCAACAAGGTCTTCGGCGAATACTTCAAACCTGAACACGCACCGGCGCGGGCCTGTGTGCAGGCGAGCATGATGGTCGATTGCAAGGTCGAGATCGACTGCATCGCGTACAAGAAGAAGGCTTGAAAATTGCTGTGTTGCTTAGGCCGCAGCCCCTCACCCTAACCCTCTCCCAAGGGAGAGGGGACTGATCTGTATCGATGTGGATTTTGCGTATGACGCTTACATTTACATCGATACGGTCAGGCTCTTTCTCTCTGGGAGAGGGGACTGATCTGTATCGATGTGGATTTTGCGTATGACGCTTACATTTACATCGATACGGCCAGGCTCTTTCTCTCTGGGAGAGGGGACTGATCTCCATCGATGCAGATTTTGGCGGCTGACCATGACATGTGCATCGATACAGTCAGGCTCCCTCTCCCTCAGGGAGAGGGCGGGGGGTGAGGGCAGCAATCCAACTGACACAACACCAAGGGCCAGTTACCATCCGGCGACTTTGAATGGGAACCACTGAAATGACCGAAGACACCATCAAACGCCGGGCACGCGGTCTGGACCGGGCGTTCGATATCCTCGATTTCCTCAAGGAGATCGGCCAGCCGCTGCGCCCCAACGACATCGCCAACGGCATCGGCAGCCCGAAATCCACGGTCTACGAACTGGTCGCGTCGCTGCTCGAGCGACGAATTCTGGAGCCGGTGGGCAAGGACGGTCATGTCTATCTGGGCCGGCAGTTGTATTTTCTCGGTCAGGCGCATTTGCGTCATTTCGACCTCAGCCGCGAGGCCGATCACGCCTTGCAGGAGATCGTCAGCCAGACCCATGAAACCGCGCAGATGTGCCTGCTCAACGGCCGTAAATACACAGTGGCGTTGATGAAGGAGGGCGAGCGGCATTTCCGCATTTCCTCCGACATCGGTGAAAACGCCCCCATCCCGTGGACGGCTTCCGGGCGTCTGTTGCTCGCGCACTTGAGCGATCAACAGATCATCGACCTGATCGACGAAGACGACTTCATCCTGCCCGATGGCGAACGTCTGCCGCTGGAGCGTTTTCTCACGGAAATCCGTCAGGCCGGCATCGACGGATTTTTCTCCTTCGACAGCGTCGCCGACACCTTTACCCACTGCTTCGCCGCGCCGGTCAAAGACCCTCAAGGCGTAGCGATTTGCACCTTGTGCATCGTCGCCCCGCGGGCCGATGCGAAGAACAATTACAACGACTATCGCCGAGTGCTGATCGAGAGCGCCAACAGCCTCGCCCGGCGCATCAACGAATAACCACGGCTGCCTGCGGCCGCGAAAGTGAGGAGTTCGACCATGACGACTGCCATCAATACTGCTGTGGAAAAGGGCGACGCCGCCATCGGTGCGCAACTGGTACGCGACGTCAGCCTGCCGGCGCTGGTGCTGCACCGCGAAGCGCTGGAGCACAACATCCGCTGGATGCAGAAGTTTGTCAGCGACAGCGGCGCGCAGCTTGCGCCTCACGGCAAAACCAGCATGACCCCGGCACTGTTCAAGCGTCAGCTCGACGCCGGTGCCTGGGGCATCACCCTCGCCAGCGCGACCCAGACTCGCGCCGCTTACGCCCATGGTGTGCGCCGGGTGCTGATGGCTAACCAACTGGTTGGCACGCCGAACATGGCGCTGATTGCCGATCTGCTGGCGGATCCGTCGTTCGATTTTTACTGCATGGTCGATCACCCGGACAACGTCGCGGATCTCGGCGCCTACTTCGCCACGCGCGGGGTGAAGCTGAACGTGATGATCGAATACGGCGTAGTCGGCGGGCGTTGCGGTTGCCGCAGCGAACAGGAAGTCATCGAACTGGCCAAGGCGATCACCGCGCAACCGGCGCTGGCCCTGACCGGTATTGAAGGTTACGAAGGGGTGATTCACGGTGATCACGCGGTCAGTGGCATTCGTGAATTTGCCGCGTCACTGGTGCGCCTGGCGGTGCAATTGCAAGACAGCGGCGCGTTCGCCATCGGTAAGCCGATCATCACTGCCTCGGGTTCGGCGTGGTACGACCTGATTGCCGAATCGTTCGAGGCACAAAACGCATCCGGACGTTTCCTCAGTGTGTTGCGTCCCGGCAGTTACGTGGCCCATGACCATGGCATTTACAAGGAAGCGCAGTGCTGCGTGCTTGATCGTCGCAGTGATCTGCACGAGGGCTTGCGCCCGGCGCTGGAAGTCTGGGCGCACGTGCAGTCGCTGCCCGAGCCGGGCTTCGCGGTGATCGCACTGGGCAAGCGTGATGTTGCGTTCGATGCGGGTTTGCCGGTGCCGTTGTTGCGTTACAAGGCGGGTGTGGTGCCGGCAGTGGGCGAGGATGTCGGTGCGTGCAAAGTCACGGCGGTGATGGATCAGCACGCGTTCATGACGGTGGCGCCGGGCGTTGAATTGCGTGTGGGTGACATCATTTCCTTTGGTACGTCGCACCCGTGCCTGACGTTCGACAAGTGGCGTGTGGGGTTGCTGGTGGATGAGCAGTTGTCAGTGATTGAGAGCATGGAGACCTGTTTCTAAAGCTTGAGACCGAGTCGCGGCCATTCGCGAGCAGGCTCGCTTCCACAGGGGAATGCATTCCAAATTGTGGGAGCGAGCCTGCTCGCGAAAGCGCCCGTCCAGACACCAGCGATCAACCAGAGACACCACAACATGACCACCCTAAGCCCCTTGGGCCCGAACACCCCGCGCATTGCCCTGATCGGCGAGTGCATGATCGAACTGCAGCAGCGTGCCGACGGCAGCCTGCAGCAAAGTTTCGGCGGCGACACCCTGAACACGGCGGTGTATCTGTCCCGCGCCATGGGCGACAAGGCCCAGGTCGACTACGTCACCGCGCTGGGAGATGACAGCTTCAGCGACGCCATGTGCCAGATCTGGAGCAGCGAAGGTATCGGCCTCGGTCTGGTGCAGCGTCTGCCGGGTCGCTTGCCGGGCCTGTATTGCATTCAGACTGACGCCAACGGCGAACGGCGCTTTCTCTACTGGCGCAACGAGGCCGCCGTGCGCGACTGTTTCACCACGCCAGCCGCCGCGCCGATTCTTGCGGCGTTGCCGGATTACGATGTGCTGTATTTCAGCGGCATCACCCTGGCCGTGCTCGGTGCGCTCGGCCGGGAAAAACTGATCCAGACCTTGATCGAAGCACGGCAGCGTGATGCGCGCATCGTCTTCGATAACAACTACCGGCCACGGTTGTGGGCTTCTGTAGAAGACGCGCGGACGGCGTATCGCAGCGTGTTGCCTTACGTTGATCTGGCGTTGCTGACCGTGGATGACGAACAGGCGCTGTTCGGTTTCGCCGATGGCGACGCGGTGTTTGCCGCTTACACGCAGTTCGGCACGCCGGAAGTGGTGCTCAAGCGCGGCGCCGAGGCGTGTCTGATTCGCTGTGATGGTGAGGCATTTGAAGTGCCGGCGCAGAAGGTCGGGAAAGTGGTGGACACTACGGCGGCGGGGGATTCGTTCAGTGCGGCGTATCTGGCCAGGCGACTGCTGGGGGGGAGTCCGGCGGAGGCTGCCGAGGCCGGGCATCTGCTGGCAAGTCGGGTGATCCAGATGCCAGGAGCACTGATCCCCAGAACCTGAAATGCAATCCCTGTAGGAGCTGGCGAAGGCTCGGGCCGCGATCGGACGATCTTTTGATCTTGTTTTTCAAGATCAAAAGATCGCAGCCTCGTTTCACTCGACAGCTCCTACACAGCTCCTGTGAGGAAAGTATTAATCCCGGTAAAACACCTGCACCAGGTGATAGCCGAACTTGCTCTTGATCGGCCCATGCACAGTGCGCAGCGGTTTCTTGAAAATCACCGCATCAATCGCCCCGACCATCTGCCCCGGCCGCACTTCACCCAGATCGCCGCCGCGCTTGCCGGACGGGCAGGTCGAAAATTTCTTCGCCAGCACATCAAACGCTTCACCCTTGGCGATGCGTTGTTTGAGCTGTTCGGCCTCTTCGGCGGTTTTCACCAGAATGTGGCGGGCTTGGGCTTTCATCGTGCGGTACCTGATAACGGGGTGACGGCGGGGCGCGGATTATGCCTCAAGTCACGGGGTTTGGCTGATCATCGTGCGGATCTTGCTGGCCAGCAGCTCAATGGCAAACGGTTTGGCGACCATGTCCATGCCGTCCTCGAGAAACCCCTGCCGCTCGGCGGCTTTCTGTGCGTAGCCGGTCATGAACAGCACCTTGAGGCCCGGCCGATGCTGACGGGCAATCTCCGCCAACTGTCGGCCGTTCATGCCTGGCAGGCCGACGTCGGTGACCAGCAGGTCCACGCGCAGATCGGATTCGAGCAGGGGCAGGGCGGTCTTGGCGTCTTCGGCTTCGTGGGCCTGATAACCCAGCTCCCGGAGCAGATCGAGCACCAGCATGCGCACCGCCGGGTCATCTTCGACGACCACTACGGTTTCACCGGTCGCCGTCGTCGGCGCTTGTTTTACTGGCACGATAGCCGGCTGTTCCGGTTCGATGCCGTACAACCGCGGCAAGTACAAGCGCACACACGTGCCCTGGCCTGGCAGGCTGTCGAGGCTGACATGCCCACCTGATTGCTGGGCAAAACCATAAATCATCGACAGGCCCAGCCCGGTGCCTTGCCCAATAGGCTTGGTGGTGAAAAACGGATCGAAGGCCTTGGAACGTACGGACGGCGTCATGCCGGTGCCGTTGTCGCTGACCGCCAGCATCAGGTAATCGCCAGCCTTGACCGGTTCGAGCGTGGTGATATCGCTGCCGTCGAGATAGACGTTGGCCGTCTCAATCAACAACTCGCCGCCATCGGGCATGGCATCGCGGGCATTGATGACCAGGTTGAGCAGGGCGTTTTCCAATTGGCTGACGTCGGTGCTGACCGGCCACACGTTCTCGGCCAGACGCAGGGTGAGTTCGATCGGGTCGCCCTTGGTCCGACGGATCAGGTCTTCCAGCGAATGCACCAGTTCATTGACGTTCAGGGTTTTGCGATCCAGCGACTGGCGCCGCGAAAATGCCAACAGGCGATGGGTCAATGCTGCCGCACGGTTGGCCGATGACACCGCCGCTTCGGTAAAACGACCAATCTCGTCTGCCCGGCCGTTGGCGATGTAGCGCTGCATCAAATCGAGGCTGCCGATAATGCCGGTGAGCATGTTATTGAAGTCGTGGGCGATACCGCCGGTGAGCTGACCGACCGCCTCCATCTTCTGCGCATGACGCAAGGCATCTTCGGCGCGCTCGCGTTCGAACATCTCGTTCTGCAAACGCTGGTTGGCCTGGGCCAATTGTTCGGTACGGGCGCTGACCCGTTCTTCCAGGGTTTCGTTGAGATTGCGCAAGGCTTCTTCGGTTTTCTTGCGCTCGGTCTCATCGATCACAAAGATATAGAAACCACTGATCGCGCCGTCGGCGGCGTAACGCGGCAGGTAATTCATCAGCGCGTGGCGATTACTGCCATCACGGTGCGGGGTGTACAGGCTGAACGAACACGGTCTGCCAGCCAGCGCTTCGGCAATGTAGGGCAGGCGCAGGAAATAGGCTTCTTCACCGATGACTTCGCGAATGGTGCGGCCGTAGAGTTCCTGTGGCGTGAGGCCGTACCAGTCCAGATAGGCCGCGTTGTTCAGGCGAAAGCGCTCTTCACAGTCGACATAACTGATCAGGATCGGCATGGCGTTGATGATCAACTGCAGTTCGGTCTGGCTCTGGCGCAGCGCCTGTTCGGTGTGTTTGCGCTCGGTCAGGTCCAGCGCCGCACCGAGGAAGCGCATGGGCCTGCCGTGGTGATCCTTGTAGCAACGCCCGCGGGCGAACACCCAGCGCACCTCGCCATCGCCTTGCTGCAAGCGATATTCCTCAGCATATTCGGTGCCGTGGGTGATGCAGTGTTTGATGCTGCGCGCAATCATGGCGCGGTCTTCAGGGTGCACGCCTTGCAAGTAATCGCTGATCGGCAACTGTCCGGCGAGGCTGGGATCGACGCCATGCAATTGGGCGAAATGCGCGTCGGCGATAAAGCGGTCTTCACCGATGTCCCAATCCCAGGTGCCAACGGCATCAGTTGCGGCCAACGCCAGTTGCAGGCGCTCTTCGGTTTCCCGTTGAGCCTTGAGGCTTTCCTCGGAGCGTCGCTGCAGTTCCAGAGCGATGCGTCGGCGTTCGTTGGTTTCGATGGCGGTGACCAGAATCCCGGCGACTTGCGCGGTTTCATCGCGGATCGGACTGTAGGTCAAATCCAGCCAGAAGTCGGACTCTTGGCCTTCGCGCTGCAGGGTGAAGCGTCTTTCACTGTAGGTGCGAACCTGGCCTTGTAGGACGGCGCTGTAAATCGGGTCGGTAAAGTCGCGAAGTTCTGGCCAGATCTGGTGTGCAGGCTGTCCGAAAGCGTGCGGATGCTTGTGACCGGCGAGCAGGGCGAAACCATTGTTGTAGATCTGCGTGAGTTGCGGGCCCCACAACAACAGCATCGGCATCGGCGAGTGAACCACGATGTCCACCGCGGTGCGCAGGCTCTGCGGCCAGTTGCCGGCAGCGCCCAAAGGGCTGCGGCTCCAGTCGGTGCGGGCGATCAGTGCCTGGGCGTCGTCGTTGTTCGGTACAGCATTCATTACATCAGTCCTGAGCGTGGTTCGGTGAGGCGACGTCTATCATTGTTGCAGTTGATCTGCGCCAGGCGTAGTTCATTGTCTGTTCATTGAATGCTTCGCGGGTGTTTTTTGCCATGGAAATCGATGCACTGTTGTCAGTTTTGTCCAATAAAAACGGTTCGGATCTGTTCCTGTCAACGGGAGCACCGCCCAGTGCGCGCGTCGACGGCGTGCTCACGGCGTTGAGCGAACGACCTTTCAAAAACGGTGAAACGGCCGCCATCGCTGCCTCCCTGATGGACGCCGAGCAACGACGGGAGTTCGACCGGGATCTGGAAATGAACCTGGCGATTTCGCGAACGGGCATTGGCCGCTTTCGCGTCAATATCTTCAAACAGCGCAACGATGTATCGATCGTCATTCGCAACGTCAAACTCGACATTCCGCGTTTCGCTGATCTGAAACTGCCAGCGGTACTGCTCGAAACCGTCATGCTCAAGCAGGGGCTGATTCTGTTTGTCGGTGCCACCGATTCCGGCAAATCGACGTCGCTGGCTGCGCTGATCGACCACCGCAATCGCCACAGCAGCGGGCACATCATCACCATCGAGGATCCGATCGAGTACATCCATCGCCACCAGCGTTCGATCATCAATCAACGGGAAGTCGGGGTCGATACGCGCAGTTTCCACGCCGCCCTGAAAAACACCCTGCGTCAGGCACCGGATGTGGTGCTGATCGGTGAAATCCGTGATCGGGAAACCATGGAACATGCCTTGGCATTTGCCGATACCGGGCATCTGGTGTTGTCGACGTTGCACGCCATCAATGCCAATCAGGCACTGGACCGGATCATCAATATGTTTGCGCAAGACCGGCGGCCGCAGTTATTGCACACGCTGGGCAATAACTTGAAAGCATTTATCTCACAGCGGTTGGTTCGCACTGTCGATGGGCAACGAAGGGCTGCTGTCGAGGTGTTGCTGGGCACGCCGACAGTGGCAGATCTGGTTCGAAGAAATGAGTTGGGAGAACTCAAAAATGCCATGGAGAAGTCAGATGATACGGGTATGCAAACATTTGACTCTGCGCTTTATAAGTTGGTTGAGGAGGGCGTTGTCAGTGTGGGTGAGGCCTTGAAGTATGCGGATTCTGTGAATAATTTAAGGCTGCGGATAAAACTGGATTCAGGCGATAAGATTAAAGGTATATCTTCGGATGACTGGGGGCTGATTGAGTGAGTGTGTTTTGCTGGTGGAATGGTTGTTCTGCAGAAAGTTCGGTTTTGAAATTTAAGTTAATAACTAACTAGTTGATTGATTGTTTCATCTGTTTAAATTTGGCGGCGCCGATTGCGGTGTGAATCAATTTAAATAAGGATGAGGCATGAAGGTCAGGAATGGTTTTGTTGGTACTGCAGTTATGGCTGCGCAAGAGAATCAACTATGCATTAAAGGTGATGAGGTAGAACGCAAAAAAATAACCTCAGTGCTTTATGCATTGTATAAGGTGCGAAAAAGTACAGTGTTGATCGATATGGAATCAATCACTCTGACACTGCAGGAAGATTCGTCTTTTCATTATGTGCACAAGACTTTCAGCGAGATGCTGGCGGATCTGATCAAGTCGTACCATCGTGGTGCGAATGCAATTGTCACCAGCGCTGGACTTGATATATGGATCGATAACGGAAGTGGTGCTGAAAGCATACGGCAGAGAATACAGTCTGATCCGAATGCACAAGCGGTGTTGAAAATAATAATGGAAGGCGCCGAGCAAACGGGTGGGGCTGTCCGCTCGGTAACGGATGACGCCAGTTATGCTCAATGGTTACGTTTTCATGGGCTGCTCGTCCCGACTGATGTTGAGCAACTGGAACGTTTATTGACCTTTCTGCAATGGGAGATTCCAAGCGCCGATCGTATCGCCAATTACTGGGAGCAAATAAACGGCCACGATGGTGGCTCCGCCGCATTGACCGAGGTTCAATGTCGAGAGATTCGTACCTTGACCGGAAAGCTCGTTCCTGCCGGAAAGAGTTTGCTGGGGATGTTGTATGACAACGTCAAACCGGTGCTACACGATGGTATTGATTGGGAAACTGCCGACGAGGTCCTACAGGAACTTGTGCATCATGACTTCTCTTATGATCTGGCGAAAAAATATATTGACGCACTGGGTTGGTGGGGTGCTGGCGCTGGCGAGGCGTGTGACGCTAATGACTATGCGCAAATTCTCTACACCGCCATTCTTCTTCAATTTGATCCACGAATGGGTGACGAAAAACAACGCAACGTCATCGCTGGTTATGATCTTTATCATCCAAGTGTTGCCGCTGATAAGACCTTGGCCAGTATTCGTCATGGCTTTGAACAACATCTCGTCAGCCAGAAAATTGTGCCTCGGGCATTGGCACCTTTGGCTTCGCATATGCTGCTGTCATCCGTAGCCCCGGCGCTGCTGATCAACAATGTGCCGACATGGCTTACCGCCGGATCCATCGGGTGGGTAACCTTTTCTCAAGCGGTGGGCATGATCGAACTCAGCATCAGAGGCGCTTCACGCTGCGTGGATTACGAGGACGTCATGCTGTTTGCCGACATGGGTTCGATCAGCAACGCATTGGGCCAACTACAGGGCTTGACCGCAGTTGATGTCATCATCGATTGGGCGTTAATAAACGAGGTGATTGTTCAGAATGATCTGAGCGCATCCGCCGCCAGCGCCGCTCATGTGGCTCTGGGTGCTTATCAAATACATGTAGAAACGATGGTCAACGGCGTAAAGGCGTTTTCCACGCCTGTACCCAATCGGAAGAAACTAGCGTTGACAGCGTTGCAACAATCCATACCAGAATGTGACTTCCTGGAAGATCCGCTACTTCGGCCAGAGACTTTTTCCAATGCAAGAGTATCCATGCTGGATTTGCACATTGAGGGTGAGCTGACTTCCGGTGCGTGGGACTGGAATAAAACACCACACATTCTTAGCCAATACCCGCAGTTGATGGGGCTGGCGATTAATCAACGTGTTTTTGAGGATGAGGTTCGAAAGTACCACCAGCAGATTCATAAGGCGATAGCTTCTAATGTAAAGCTGGCCTTGTCTGGTATGCCCCCTCTGGATCGCGATATTTTTGCTAAAAGCAAAATCACGTTTTTTACCGTACGAGCGCCAGTCACTGAGCTTGTTTACCCAAGAAGTAATTACAACTTGATTGGTGTAGGTAACAAGGGGCCTCAGAGTGTCGAAGTACAAGCGAAGAAAGATCAGGCAAGAGGCCGCTTCGCGGTGATCATGATCGCCTCGCACGGTGACAACAAATTTCTGTGCTATGAGTTATTCAGCCTTTTGGGTGAGTGTCGAAGAAATGACGCCTTGGGTGACCTGGTTCTGCAAACTCAAAAGATGAATATGCCGGCCAGGCTGGACTTTAAAGGTAGTAGCACCGATGCCTTTTTCCCTCTTCCTGAAACCCATCATGTTCCGACTGATTTCCAAAGCTATACGCAGGGTACACGTCCCCGTCCTAATGCCTCCGATATCATGGTCATCGAAAAGCTGGGTACGCTTGCGGCCCCGAAAACTGCGCCAGAGAGCAAGCACAGTCTTTATCAGTTTTTTATCAACGAACATATAGAAAATATCGCGCAGTTCGTGATTACCCATCGCCCTATTGGAAGCATTGATGAACTCGTATTGGCGTTTACCGACCTCACGGAGAGAGAAACGCTTACCAAGAAGACAGACGAATGGGTGACATATGTAATTGATCTGGTCGTGCCTTTTAAGCGATGCATTGAAGACCTCGCTTCGGGGGAGCGCAACAAAGTCGTTGATGGCATTTATGCCTGCACGATGGATGCTATCGGTATTTTCTTTACGGTATTAGGCGCGCCGGCAAAAATTCTGACGATTGCAGCCAGAACAGTTTCGCTGACTGCGAAACTCGCCAGCGTCGTGAAATACTCCCTGAAGTTGACGGTGTCGACACTGAACCCTATCGATGGTTTGCCGACGGCTGGGTACCTGGCGACCAAGTCACTGTTGAAAAACGGACTTGAGTTGAGCAGGCAGGGTGTCAAGCTGCTTGATACAGCTACATCTCAATTGCATAGATTGACTGGCAGGCGCCAATCTGTGGATTTTCTTCAGCTAGTGAACTTGCCCCAAGCAGGCCAAGGCAAATGGAGACCTCGCTCCAGTACGGCGGATGTAGTCAACGTATGCGCGCTGAACAGAAACAATCAGTGGTATGCGATCAGCGGCCGTGGAACCCCTTGGGGAAAAAAACTGGCGGACTTTCAGTTCCAGCACGCATTTACTGTGCCTAGCGTCCGTCCTGAGAGCTATACACGGCATATCGTTCAAAACAGTCTGCCGATTGTGCGGGAAAAGGTTGACGCTGCTGTCAAAGTGCTCAACTTGCCAAAGCTTAATACGAAAACCGATCTTGCCATTGGGTTGTTTTTAGGCAGTACCCCAGGCGGGCGTGATGAGCTTGCAAATCTGTTAAAGGCTGTCCGATTAAACATTTACAACACGTCCGTCAGCAATTTCGTGCTGGACAGTGCAAAAGTTGATGATCAAACCATTCAAGTCAGCCAGACGCAATACAGCGAATGGAAAAAAGCCGGCTTGCATGAGAAGGAAAATATCCAGTACCTGAGCGTCAATAACCAGAATCTCAATCGCCGTTTCAATGCAGCGGGTTTTAATTATGGCGAGATTGCTGACGACTTGCTTCATGAGATGTTCCGCGCAGGGGCAGGCAAGACCGACTTGATTGCCGCCACGGCGAGTATGCAGAACAGAAATGCCGTATTGAATGTGGCACCCTTGTTGAATCTTGCGGCGGGGCGCCTGCCGAAGTCGGGAGGAGGCTTTCACAGTGCGACTGAAGCTCGGCTGAATGCAGACTCTTATGCGCTATTAACTGCTTTGCTGAGTCAGGTGGAAACAGATGCTGCTGCGTACTTCAAGAATATGGAAATTCTGAAGGCAGCAGTCGCTGGCAGCGCGGGTCGCACGATAGACAGTGAGGTTCTTATTGAATTGAACAGCGATTGAATTTTACCGATGCCCCGCACTGGCGCGGGGCTGTGTTGCTTCTTGGAGCTCAATCGCCCAGCTCCCGCCGCTCCCGAAACTGCTCCAGCGCTTCGGGATTGGCCAGCGCATCGGTGTTTTTCACCGGTCGCCCATGCACCACCTCGCGCACGGCGAGCTCCACAACCTTGCCGCTGATGGTGCGTGGAATGTCCGTCACCGCAACGATCTTTGCTGGTACATGCCTTGGGGTGGTATTGGCGCGGATCACCTGCCGGATTCGTTGTTCCAGCGCCTCGTCCAGTGTCAGCCCTTCACGCAACCGGACAAACAGCACAACCCGCACATCGTCCTGCCACTGCTGACCGATAGCGACGCTGTCCAGCACTTCAGCGACTTTCTCGACCTGACGATAAATCTCCGCCGTGCCGATGCGCACGCCGCCGGGATTGAGCACGGCGTCCGAGCGCCCATGAATCAGCATCCCGCCATGCGGCCGTTGTTCGGCGTAATCGCCCTGTGCCCAGACCCCGGGAAACAGGCTGAAATACGATTGGCGCAGTTTTGCTCCGTCCGGGTCATTCCACAGACCGATCGGCATGGCCGGGAAGTGCCGGGTGCAGACCAGTTCGCCTTTTCCGCCAATCACCGGTTGGCCGGCGTCATTCCAGACTTCCACCGCCATGCCCAGGCTCTTGCCCATGATCTCGCCGCGCCGCACCGAAGACAGTGGATTGGCGTTGACGAAGCACGAAACGATATCGGTGCCGCCTGACATCGACGCCAGGCACACATCCGGCTTGAAGTCGCGATAGACGAAATCGTAGCTTTGCGGCGATAACGCCGATCCGGTGCACAGCAGCGTCTTCAGGCTACCGAGGTCATGACTTTCACGGGGTTTCGCACCGCTGCTTTCCAGGGTGGCGAGGAACTTGGGGCTGGTGCCGAACACGCTGATGCGTTCGTCGTCGATCAAATCGAGCAAACGCTGGTTGTCCGGGTGAAACGGCGAGCCGTCGTAGAGCACCACGGCGCTGCCGACCGCGAGCGCCGAAACCAGCCAGTTCCACATCATCCAGCCGCAGGTGGTGTAGTAGAAAAGTCGATCGCCCGGGCCGAGATCGCAATGCAGGCCGTGTTCCTTGACGTGTTGCAGCAGTACGCCGCCGGTGCTGTGGACGATGCATTTCGGCACGCCAGTGGTGCCGCTGGAATACAACACGTACAGCGGATGACTGAACGGCACCGGGACAAAATCCGCTTCGCCGCCGGCTTGATAGAAGTCATCCCACAAGGTCACTTCGGCGTGAGTCCGGTAAGTCTCGACGTGGGCGTGCGGCTGGGCATAAGGCACGATGATCAACTGCCTTAACGTTGGCAGTTGCTCGAGTATTCCGTTGATCTTGTCAGTCTGGTCGATGGTTTTGCCGGCATAGCGATAACCGGCGCAGGTGAGCAGCACCTTGGGTTCGATCTGGCCGAAACGATCAATCACGCCGTGGGTGCCGAAATCCGGCGAGGAGCACGACCAGATCGCGCCGAGGCTGGTGGTGGCCAGCATCGCCACTAGCGTCTGCCAGGTATTCGGCATGCACGCGGCGACACGATCACCGATACCGACGCCGGCGGCCTGCAAACTGGCTTGAAATCCGGCGACATGCTCGGCGAGTTCGGCCCAGGTCAATTGCTCGCGCTGACCGTTCTCCGCCACGCTGATCACCGCCACTGCATCGTCACGCCGGCGCAGCAGGTGTTCGGCGAAGTTCAGCGTGGCGCCGGGAAACCACTCGGCGTCGGGCATGTTTGGGCCTTCGCGCAGCACCGCATCGGGCTGAGTGTGGAAGCGGATATCGAAGAAATCGACAATCGCCTGCCAGAACTCCGGGCGCTGCTCGACGCTCCATTGGTGCAGGGCAGGGTAGTCGTCGAGTTTCAGCGAGTGCCGTTGGTTCACGGCACGACGGAAGGTGTCCATGCGCGATTGGGCGATACGGTTGGCATTGGGTTGCCAGAGGATGTCGGACATTGTTTGCCTCTTGTTATCGGATTACAAAAATTCCCCTGTAGGAGTGAGTCTGCTCGCGATGGCGGTTTGTCAGTTAACTGTTACGGGGCTGACACACCGCTATCGCGAGCAGGCTCACTCCTACAGGAACGCAGCATTACTGCGCCAACCACCCACCATCAATATTCCACGCCGCCCCACGCACCTGACTGCCAGCTTCGCTGCACAAAAACAACACCAGTTCGCCCAGATGCTGCGGTGTCACGAACTCCAGCGACGGCTGTTTCTCTGCCAGCAAATCATGCTGCGCCTGCTGCGGATCGACACCCTTGGCTGCGCGGTCATCGATCTGTTTCTGCACCAGCGGCGTCAGCACCCAGCCCGGACAGATCGCGTTGCAGGTGACGTTACTGGTCGCGGTTTCCAGGCCGACCACTTTGGTCAAACCGATCACGCCGTGTTTGGCGGCCACATAAGCCGCTTTGCCGGTGGAGCCGACTTGGCCATGTACCGAGGCGATATTGATGATCCGCCCCCAGCCTTTGGCGCGCATTCCCGGCAGGCTCAAGCGCGTGCTGTGAAACACCGAAGACAGGTTGATGGCAATGATCGAGTCCCAGCGCTCGACGGGGAAATCCTCCACGGCGGCGACATGCTGGATGCCGGCGTTGTTGACCAGAATGTCGACGCCGCCGAACTCGCGCTCGGCGTAATTGATCATGTCGGCAATTTGCGCCGGATCACTGACATCGGCCGGATGATGGCCGACCTTGCCGCCGAACCGGGCGACTTCGGCGATGACTTTCGATGCATCGCCAAAACCGTTGAGAATCAGATTGGCGCCAGCCTTGGCCAGGCTCAGTGCGATGCCCAGACCGATGCCGCTGGTGGAACCGGTCACTAGGGCGGTCTTGCCGGAAAGAGTCGTCATGAATACCTCACACAATGCCAGTGGCGTAGAAAGTGCCGATCACTACGAAAACCGCCAGGGTCTTGATCAGCGTAATACAGAAAATGTCTTTATAGGCTTCGCGGTGGGTCAGGCCCGTCACCGCAAGCAAGGTGATGACCGCGCCGTTGTGCGGCAGGGTGTCCATGCCGCCACTGGCCATCGCGGCGACGCGGTGCAGCACTTCCAGCGGAATATTCGCGGCGTGGGCCGCACTGATGAACTGCTCGGACATCGCCGCCAGCGCAATGCTCATACCGCCGGAGGCGGAGCCGGTGATACCGGCCAAAAGGGTCACGGTGATGGCTTCGTTGACCAGCGGATTGGGGATTTGCTTGAGCCAGTCCGCCAGCACCAGAAAGCCCGGCAGCGACGCGATCACCGCGCCGAAGCCGTATTCCGACGCGGTGTTCATCGCCGCCAGCAATGCACCGCTGACCGCACTTTTGCTACCTTCGGCGAGTTTGCTGCGAATCGCCTGAAAGCCGAATGCCAGCACCATCAGAATGCCGACCAGCAAAGCCGCCTGCACGGCCCAGATCGCCGTCAGTTTGGCGATCTCGGTGGTGACCGGAGCCGCCATGCCCGGCAGCGCGAGGCTGTGGGTCTTGCCGTACCACTGCGGAATCCACTGGGTGAAGAGCAGGTTCATGATGCCCACCGCCAACAACGGCGACAGCGCAAGCCATGGGTTTGGCAGTTTCAGGTCTTCAGCGGTTTCCGGCTCATTGCGCAATTCAGTGCCGTAGCCTTCGCCAGCGCGTTGGGCCTTGTTGCGTTGACGTTGCAGAAACAGCATGCCGGCGCAGAACACGAAAATTGTACCGATCACGCCCAGCCACGGCGCCGCCCACGCGGTGGTATTGAAGAACGTGCTGGGGATGATGTTCTGGATCTGCGGGGTGCCGGGCAGGGCGTCCATGGTGAACGAGAACGCGCCGAGGGCGATCGTTGCCGGGATCAGCCGCTTGGGAATATTGCTCTGGCGGAACATCTCGGCAGCAAACGGGTAAACCGCGAAGACCACCACGAACAGCGACACGCCGCCGTAAGTGAGCAAGGCGCAGACCAGCACGATCACCAGCATCGCCTGTTTGGTGCCCAGCAAGCGAATGGCCGCAGCGACAATCGAGCGGGAGAACCCCGACAGTTCGATCAACTTGCCGAACACGGCGCCGAGCAGGAACACAGGGAAATACAGCTTGATGAACCCGACCATTTTTTCCATGAACACCCCGGTGAACGCGGGAGCGACGGCGGAGGGGTCGGTGAGCAGCACGGCGCCGAGGGCAGCAATCGGGGCGAAGAGGATAACGCTATAGCCACGGTAGGCAGCCAGCATCAGCAGCGCCAGGGCTGCCAAGGCAATGATCACACTCATGGTGTGTCTCTCCAGAATTGTTATTTTTGTGGGTGGAACGGGTGTGGGAGAGGTATTAGCGAGATCTGTGCCAGATATTTAAGTTATTGAAATATATGGATTTTATTGGTTGTAACTAAAGGTTTTCAACGGTTTCGTCTCCTTTTAGAGACTGAGTTAAACCGAAAAGATCGCAGCCTTCGGCAGCTCCTACAGTGCGAACGCGAATTTCCCCTGTAGGAGCTGCCGAAGGCTGCGATCTTTTGCTCTTCAAATAACTGATCTAGAAAAAGAGATTGATGTCTCTTTATAGAGACTCAAGCAATCCCCAGCGCCACCATTTTCTTGTACAACGTCGACCGCCCGAGTCCCAGTCGAGCCGCTGCCTCGGGCACGTTCCCCGCACATTGCGCAAGAGCTGCCTGGATCAGTTGTCGATCAAAACGCTCCCGCGCCTGAGCGAATGTCTCTTCAGCCAGCGCCTCTATCGTCGGCACGGTCGCACGTTCAACCGGCGTCAACGTGCCAATCGCCGCGCGAATATCCTGCTCGGTCAGCATCAAGTCATCACTGAGCAACGCCGCCCGCTCCAGCACATTGCGCAGCTCGCGAATGTTCCCCGGCCAGGCGTGTTGCCCGAGCAGTTCGAGAGCATCACGGTGCAGCTCATGCTGACTGCGCAGCTCTTCAAGGATCGCTTCGCTGAGCGCCGGCAGATCATCGAGACGCTCACGCAATGGCGGCACCTGAATCGGCAACACATTGAGGCGATAGTACAAATCGGCGCGGAACTCACCGCGTTTGATCGCCGCTTGCAGATCGGTCGAGGTGGCGGCAATCACACGCACATCGCTCTGAATCACCTCGTTGGAGCCGACCGGTTCGAACTCCTTTTCCTGCAACACGCGCAGCAGCTTGCTCTGCAAGGGCAGCGGCATGTCGCCAATTTCGTCGAGAAACAACGTGCCGCCCTGGGCGATCTGCAGCTTGCCGGTGCGGCCCTTGCGGTCGGCGCCGGTAAACGCACCGGGTGCCGTGCCGAAAAATTCTGCCTCCAGCAGTGCCTCGGGAATCGCCGCGCTGTTGATGCTGACAAAGGCTTTGTGTGCCCGTGGCGAGGCACTGTGAATCGCCTGGGCCAGCAACTCTTTGCCAGTGCCGGTCTCGCCGAGCAGCAACACCGGCGACTCGGCGCTGGCACTGCGTCGGGCACGGCGTTTGACTTCGAGGCTGGCGGCGCTGGTGCCGATGAAATGGGCGAAATTGTACTTGGTCTGTCGGGCGCGCAGCAGAGAACGGGTCGAGGCCAGTTCTTCCTGCATGCTCAAGTAGCGTTTGAGCATCGGCGACAGCGTGCGCAACTCGTCGAACAGGGCAAATCCGATCGCGCCGATCACCGTGCCGGCGTCGTCATGGATCGGCAGGCGCATCACCACCAAAGGCTCTTTTGGCGTGTCTTGCATGTCCAGAAGAATAGGGCGGCCGGTGCGCACCACTTCCCGCAACAAGCTGCCGGGAATCACGCTTTCACAGGGTTTGCCGATCGCGCCTGCTGCCGATTCAAGACCGAAACGCCGGGCGTAACGCTCGTTCATCCAGACGATGTTGGCATCGCGGTCGACAATCACCGTGCCTTCGCTGGACTGCTCGATGATCTCGAACAGCGAACGGATCGCCAGGGTGCGAACCCGTTGGTAGTCCTTGAGGCTTTCGGTGGTGTTCATCTGGCGGCTGGTCCGGAATTTGAGTTGTTGATGCGGGCCTCTTCGCTGGCAAGCCAGCTCCCACAGGGTTCTCGGTCGTTCACACCTGTTGTGTACACCGCAGCCCCTTGTGGGAGCTGGCTTGCCAGCGATGGCCGCGACTCGGTTTCACGTCGATCCCCGATTATGCCTACCCCGGATGCGCCGCCGCCAAGAGCTCTTTGGTGTACGGATGCTGCGGCGCATCAAACACATCATGACTGGCACCACGCTCGACCACTTTGCCATCCTTGATCACGATCATGTCGTGGGCCAGGGCGCGCACCACCGCCAGGTCATGGCTGATGAACAGATAGGTCAGACCGTGTTTTTCCTGAAGCTGGCGGAGCAGGGCGACCACTTGTTTCTGCACCGTGCGATCCAGCGCCGACGTTGGTTCGTCGAGCAGGATCAGTGCCGGTTTCAGCACCAGCGCCCGAGCGATGGCAATGCGTTGGCGCTGGCCACCGGAGAACTCGTGTGGGTAGCGATGGCGACTCTCGGGGTCGAGGCCGACTTCTTTAAGCACGCGGATCACTTGTTCGTCGCATTCATCAGCGCTCGACTCGCAGTGCACTTCCAGGCCTTCGCTGATGATCTGCGCCACTGACATGCGCGGGCTGAGACTGCCGAACGGATCCTGGAACACCACCTGCATTTGCCGGCGCCACGGCCGCATCTGCTTCTGATTGAGGCCGTCGAGCGCCTGGCCCTGAAAGCGGATACCGCCCACGGAGTCGAGCAAACGCAGGATCGCCTGACCCAGCGTCGACTTGCCTGAGCCGGACTCGCCGACGATGCCGAGGGTCTTGCCACGCTGGATACTCAGGCTGATGCCATCCACCGCCCGCAGGTATCGCTTGCGCTGAAACAGACCGCCACCGACGACAAACTCAACCTTCAGGTCATCGACCTCCAGCACGTTTTCGCGCTCATCCCGGGGCAGGGCTTCGCCTTCGGGTTCGGCGTTGAGCAGCACGCAGCTGTATGGATGTTTCGGCTCGGTAAACAAGGTTTCGCAGGGCGCCTGTTCGACGATTTCCCCGGCCTTCATCACGCACACGCGCTGGGCAATACTGCGCACCAGATTGAGATCATGGCTGATCAGCAGCAGCGACATGCCCAGGCGTTGCTGCAGGGATTTGAGCAGCAGCAGGATCTTGCGCTGCACCGTCACGTCGAGCGCCGTAGTTGGTTCGTCGGCGATCAATAGCTCCGGTTCGCAGGCCAGCGCCATGGCGATCATCACCCGTTGCCGTTGGCCGCCGGAGAGTTGATGCGGGTAAGCCTTGAGGCGTTCCTTGGGTTTCTGGATGCCCACCAGTCCCAGCAGTTCGAGGATCCGCGCCTGCGCCGCTTTGCCGCCGAGGCCACGGTGCAGCAGTAAGGTTTCGCCGATCTGCTTTTCAATGGTGTGCAGCGGATTGAGCGAGGTCATCGGCTCCTGAAAGATCATCGCGATGCGGTTGCCGCGCAACTCGCGCAAGACCTTGGGATCGGCGCCGATCAGTTGCTGTCCGCGATAGCGAATGCTGCCAGTGGTTTGCGCTTCGCTTTCGGGCAGCAATTGCAGAATCGAATGGGCGGTCACCGATTTGCCCGAGCCCGATTCGCCCACCAGCGCCAGACATTCGCCGGGGCGGATGTCCAGACACAGGTCGCGCACCACGTTCTGGCCATGGAAGGCGACGTTGAGGTTACGGATTTCAATCAGGTTGTCAGTCATGGCCACGCTTCATGATCGAGGGTCGAACGCGTCGCGTAACGCTTCGCCGATGAACACCAATAAAGAAAGGATCAGCGCCAAGGTGAAAAACGCTGTCAACCCAAGCCACGGTGCTTGCAGGTTCTGTTTGCCCTGACCGATCAACTCACCCAGCGAGGCGCTGCCGGCAGGCATGCCGAAACCGAGAAAATCCAGCGCAGTAAGGGTGGAAATCGCCCCGGTCAGAATGAACGGCAGGTAGCTCAGTGTCGCATTCATGGCGTTGGGCAGAATGTGCCGGAAGATCACCTTGCGGTCGCTCAGGCCCAGCGCGCGGGCGGCTTTGACGTATTCCAGGTTGCGTCCGCGCAGGAACTCGGCGCGCACCACATCCACCAGTGCCAGCCACGAAAACAGCGCCATGATCCCCAGCAACCACCAGAAATTCGGTTCGACGAAACCGGAGAGGATGATCAACAGATACAACACCGGCAACCCCGACCAGACTTCCAGCACGCGTTGCCCGAGCAGATCGACCCAGCCGCCGTAGTAGCCCTGCAAAGCCCCGGCGGCGATGCCTATGAGGGCGCTGACAAACGTCAGCATCAAGGCAAACAGAATCGACACCCGTGCGCCGAAAATCACTCGCGCCAGTACATCTCGCGATTGATCGTCGGTGCCCAGCCAGTTGACCGACGTCGGCGGGCTCGGCGCCGGTTTGTTGAGATCGTAGTTTGGTGTGTCGTCACTGAATGGAATCGGTGGGAACAGCAACCAGCCACCGTCCTTGCGAATCAGCTTCTGCACATAGTCGCTGCGGTAATCGGCCTGGAACGGCAGTTGCCCGCCGAATTCCTGCTCGGTATGCCGCTTGAACACCGGGAAGTACCATTGGCCCTGATAGCTGACGACCAAAGGCTTGTCATTGGCGATCAACTCACCGCCCAGTGTCAGGACAAACAGGCCGATAAACAGCCACAGCGACCACCAGCCACGGCGGTTTTTCTTGAAGCGTTCGAAGCGCCGACGGCCCAGCGGCGAAAGCTTGAACATCAGGCGTTCCTCGCGGCGAAATCGATACGCGGATCAACCATCGTGTAACACAAGTCACCGACGAGTTTTATCAGCAGGCCGAAAAGGGTGAAGATGAACAGCGAACCGAACACCACCGGGTAATCCCGCGAAACCGCGGCTTCGTAGCTCATGCGCCCGAGACCGTCGAGGGAGAAGATCACTTCGATCAGCAAGGAACCGGCGAAGAACACGCTGATGAACGCCTGCGGGATGCCTGACACCACCAGCAGCATCGCGTTGCGGAACACATGTCCGTAGAGCACGCGACGTTCGCTCAGACCTTTGGCGCGCGCGGTGACCACGTACTGGCGAGTGATCTCATTGAGAAACGAGTTTTTCGTCAGGATGGTCAGTGTGGCGAAACCACCAATCACCAGCGCCGTGACCGGCAGCACCAGGTGCCAGAAGTAGTCGGCAATCTTGCCGAGAGTCGACAGCGATTCGAAGTTGTCCGAGACCAGGCCACGCACCGGAAACCAGTTCAATGACGTCCCGCCGGCGAACACCACGATCAGGAACATCGCAAACAGAAACGCTGGCATCGCGTAACCGATGATGATCGCCGTGCTGCTCCAGATATCGAAATGACTGCCATGGTGCACAGCCTTGCGGATCCCCAACGGGATCGACACCAGATAGGTGATCAGCGTCGCCCACAGCCCGAGGGAAATGGTCACCGGCATTTTTTCCAGGATCAGGTCGGTGACCGTCGCGCCACGAAAGAAGCTCTTGCCGAAATCCAGTTGCGCGTAGTTCTTCAACATCAGCCACAAGCGTTCGTGAGCCGGTTTGTCGAAGCCGTACTGTTTTTCGATGTCCTTGATCAGTTGCGGATCGAGACCGCGACTGGCGCGGGAAGTACCGCTCATGGTTTCGCTGGCACCACCGCCGACACTGGCGCCGCCGATCCCTTGCAGGTGGGCGATGGCCTGTTCCACCGGACCGCCGGGCGCGGCCTGGATGATCACGAAATTGACCAGCAGGATGATCACCAGCGTCGGGATGATCAGCAGCAGGCGCCGCAGTATGTAACCCCACATCAGTGCGGTCCTCCGGGTCTGCCACGGGCGATCTTCTCGGCCGTCATCTGTTGATTGGTCAGCGGCGTGCTGCTGATTTCCCACCAGCTCTCGATGGCTTCGTCATTGCTGGCTTGCACCGACGGTATGCCGAAGCGGTTCCACCACACGGTCGAGGTGCCCGGTGGATAGTAGTTGGGAATCCAGTAGTAATTCCATTGCAGAACACGGTCCAGAGCATGGGCGTAGCGCAGCATGTCGGACTGCGTGGAGGCGCGGATCAGACCGTTGATGAGCGTATCCACGGCAGGGTTTTTCAACACCATGTAGTTGTTCGCGCCCGGGTCGTTGGCCGATGCGGAACCGAAGTAATTGAGCAACTCGCCTCCCGGCGAAGTGCTGACCGGATAGCCGGTGACGATCATGTCGTAGTCACGACTCATCAGGCGATTGACGTATTGCGAAGAGTCGATGCGGCGAATATTCAGGTCGATGCCGATCTGTTTCAGCGTGCGCTTGTACGGCAGCAGCAAGCGGTCCATGCCGTTCTGGCTGACCAGGAAGGTGAAGGTCAGCGGCTCGCCCTGGGCATTCACCAGTTGATCGCCATCCGGTTTCCAGCCAGCCTGTTCGAGCAATTCGAGGGCCTGTAATTGTTTGTCGCGGATCAGGCCGCTGCCGTCGGTTTTCGGTGCTTCAAAGACTTTGCTGAAGACTTCATCGGGAACCTGACCGCGCAGCGGTTCGAGAATTTTCAGTTCCTGCGCATCGGGCAATTCGCTTGCGGCCAATTGCGTGTTGGAAAAGTAGCTCTGCTGACGGATATACATGCCGCGCATCATCTGCCGGTTGCTCCATTCGAAGTCCCAGAGCATGGCCAGGGCCTGGCGCACGCGGCGATCGGCGAATACAGGTTTTTGCAGATTGAACACAAACCCCTGGGCCGACTGGGGCGCCTCGGTGGCCAGATGCGCTTTTTGCAGGCGTCCGTCGCTCAGTGCGGGGCTGTCGTAGCCGATCGAGTAGCCGGTGGCCGAGAACTCGCGGTTGTAGTCATAAGCACCACCGCGCAGCACTTGCCGGGCGACGTCGGTATCACCGAAGTACTCGATGCTGAAATGATCGAAATTGTAGAGGCCGCGACTGACCGGCAAATCCTTGCCCCACCAGTCGGCGTTGCGCTCAAAGGTGATGCTGCGCCCTGAATCGACTTTGCCGACTCGATAAGGGCCGCTGCCCAGGGGTGGTTCATACCCGCCACCCCCGGCGAAATCGCGGCTCTTCCACCAGTGCTCGGGAAATACCGGCAGGGTCGCGACGTCCAGTGGCAGGGTGCGGTTTTCATTGCTCTTGAAGTCGAAACGCACGGTCAACGGGCCTTCCACTTCGACGCCTTTGACGTCAGCAAACTGGGTGCGATAACGCAGGCTGCCCTGGGTCATCAATAAATCGTAGGTGTAGCGTACGTCTTCGGCGGTAATCGGCTTGCCATCAGCAAAACGTGCCTTGGGATTGATGAAAAATCGCAGCGACAGACCGTCATCCGAGCGCTCCATCTTTTGCGCGACCAGTCCGTAAACCGTGTAAGGCTCATCCAGCGAACGCTGGGCCAGCGGCGAATAGAGCAAACCATCGATCTGGGTGACGCCGATGCCTTTGTCTATATAAGGAAGAACATGATCGAAGTGGCCGATTTCGATGGCCGAGCGGCGCATCGTCCCGCCCTTGGGCGCTTGCAGGTTGGTGTAGTCGAAGTGACTGAAGCCGGCAGGGTACTTGGCGGGTTCGCCATAAACAGTCAGCGCGTGTTGCGGTGCAGCGTTCGCGCCGGTGGCGCCCGTCAGCAGGGCGAGGGCGGTGAGCATCAATGTGGGGAAAACCAGTCGCATTGTCAGCCTTGGAACCGGGAAATCGATAAGCGCAAGTTGTACGCGAGAGGCGCGCCAGTCGCCAGCCGTATGTGTAACTGAAACACAACGGCCCACCAGAAGGCGGGCCGTTGATAAGCAATCAGGCGACGGATCAGTCCTGACGGCTGGTGACTTCCAGCAGGTGATAACCGAACTGGGTTTTCACTGGACCTTGCACGACGTTGATTGGCGCGCTGAAGACCACGGTGTCGAATTCCTTGACCATCTGGCCAGGACCGAACGAACCCAGATCACCGCCCTGGCGGCTGGACGGGCAGGTTGAGTTGGCTTTGGCAACTTCGGCGAAATCAGCGCCACCTTCGATCTGGGCCTTGAGTTCGTTGCACTTGTCTTCGCTGGAAACCAGGATGTGGCGGGCAGTGGCTTTAGCCATGGGGAAACTCTCCAATCTATTTCAGTAAAGTGTGGAGCCTACCGGATTCAGTGGGCGAATTCTCGGCAAAGTTCCGTTCGATTGTCCGCAGCTTTGATCAGAGATTCGCGGCGTGCAGACGTTCGGCGTGTTCAACGTACAGTTCAATCGGATCGGGCAGGGTCGTGATGGGGCTGGCCGTGCGGCGCAGGCTGCCCAGATGGTCCAGCGGATAGTCGGAGCGGATAACCTGCCCCAGATGAGAACTGAAGCGACCGACGAAACCGTCATTCTGCTGGGTCTCGGTCATGAAGTATTGCGATAGCGCATGGCAAATGTTCCGGGTCGGATCGAGTGTCGATGGACTGTCAGCCGGCAGGACGCCGCTCCATGAGTAATAACGCACACCATTGACTTGCTCCGCGCCGTGGCCGCCCCAGCTCCCGGGCAACCCTTGAGGAAACTTGTCGTTGAAATCGCCCACGCCTTCGGTAGTCAAGGCATTGAGTGCCGCCAGCGCGTTTTGCGGCAATCTTGCACTGCCACTGAGCAGCGAAAGAAAGTTGCCGAACAGGGTCGCAACATTCTGTGCGACCGCCTCGGGCAGTCGCCCGGGCACCAGTGCCTTGCGCAGAAAGTCGGCCAGCTCCGAACCGTGGTTCGGTCCGCTGACAGAAGTCACCGAGGCTACCGCGTGTGGCGCAAGCGCCGCAGCGTATCGGGCAGCCAGTGCGCCCTGGCTGTGTCCGATGAGATTGACTTTTTCGGCACCTGTGCCCCGCAATACACGATCAATCTGTGCAAGCAGTTGTTCACCTCGTATTTCGTTTTTGTGGGTGGCAGAGAGGTGCGGAACAAACACTCGGCTGCCGCCGGCTTTCAGCGCGTTCTTTACGTCATGGAACAGCTCGAAATGACCAATGCGCTCAAATCCGAACAGGCCATGTACCAACAGGACGGGATAACGAGTTGAAGCATTCCGTTGCATGTTCTTACCTTTTTCGCAGAAGTTCATCGGGGAGTACCGAGGCCACTCTAAAACACTCGTCCCGTTGACGAAGTAAGAAGAGGCTTCTCTTGGCCGTTGAATCTGGACTAGGTGCTGTACGAATTTTCAGATACTTATGAAATCCGAATCGGAAGTTGCGGCCATCTTTCGCCCGGTTGATAGCGGTTTTGTGCAGTTTGCCTACCCAGTTGGAGGCCTTTGCCGGGAACCTGCGGCGGATCGGGCTGACATCGAAAATGTGAGAGGGCGGGTTAAATGTTGGCTGTCGACGCCGTCCACCGATACGGCGTTTTTTCCAAGGAATGGAGCCACCAATGCACACGCATGAAGTCGAGTTTTGCTACCGGATGCGTCACCCCGTCAGTCCCTGTGTGGCGAACGAACTGCTGCCAGCGGCAACCCTGGATTGTCTGGAGGGGGCGGTGCTGGACCCTTCTCTTGGCAAGGTCGTTGCCCGTATTGCCCCTTATGCAAACATGACCTGTGGCGATCAGTTGCTGTTGAGTTGGGACGGTCTGGATATAGAGGGCTTTGCTTATCAGCATGAAATGGTTCGTTATGTCAGCGAAGCCCAGGTCGGCAGGGATGTCGTTTTCGTTATCAAAGGCATGCACATCGCGGCGCTGGATGGCGGCTCGCTGGAGGTCTACTGGAAGCTGCTCAGTGCGGGCGCGTCCGTCCCTGCGCTATCTGCACGGGTGCAATTGTCTGTGGGAGATACTCCGCCGCAGTTGCTTGCACCAGTTGTCGAGGGGGCGATAAGGGGAACACTGGATCCGGAGCGAGTGACGGAAGGCACGCTAATCGTTATCCAGCCTTACGCCCGAATGGCGGTGGGGGATCGGGTCAGGTTGCTGTGGGGCGCTGACGCACTGCCCGCAGCGTTCAGCGACAGCTTGAAGGTTGAAGCCTGTGCTGTCGCTGACGTGCTGTCGTTCTGGGTTGACGGGGCGCACATCGCAGCGCATCTCGGTGGCGAAGTGATGGTGAGCTATCGAGTCGAGCAGGCCGGTGGAGCAGTGCGAAAATCCGAGGTGACAAAAATCCTTGTCGCTCCGCTCCTTCGTGGTGAACTGGATGCTCCCGACGTGCTGGAAGCTGAAAATGGCGTGTTGCTGAAAGAGGATTCAGTCGATGGTGTCACCGTCGTGATCGGTAATGCCCAGACGCAGGAAGGTGAGCTGGTTTATCTCAAGTGCGACGGCGATCTTTTCAACCACCGGGATGACCGTGAGATCACTCGGGAGACGGCGGGAAAGCCGCTGATCTTTATCGTGCCACACCGGTTCTGGCGTGAGCACCATGGCACGACTGTGCGTGTGGCCTACACGGTTGAACGTCTGGACGATGTCAGTCAGGCATCGGCGGTGGCGCAGGTGCAAGTGGAGGCATAGCGGGAACGTGGCCAGCCCTCCGGATTGCACTGAATCTGGAGGGCAAGCCTGGTTGTCAGGCTTTTACCTGTGCCGCCAGGCGTTGTGCGGCGTCAAGGAGCAGGTGTTCCGTTGCGCTGAAACCGAGGCAGCCATCGGTAATCGACACCCCGTAACGCAGGGACTCGCTCAGTGGCTGGCAGCCTTCGAACAGGTGCGATTCAATCATCATGCCGATCAGTGCGCGATCACCTTGCAGGCGTTGCTCGAGCACTTCGTTGAATACGCCTGGCTGGCGCAATGGATCTTTGCCGCTGTTGGCGTGGCTGCAATCGACCATGATTCGGCCTGGAATCTTCAGTCGGTTCAGGTCAGCGTGGATTTTTGCCACGCTCTCGCGATCATGGTTCGGCCCTTTATGGCCCCCGCGCAATACCAGATGAGTGTCGGGGTTGCCTGGCGTTTGAATGATGGCCGGATGACCTTGGCTGTCGACGCCGAAATGCCGGTGCGGATGGGCTGCCGAACGCATGGCGTCAACCGCAATGGCTGCGCCGCCGTCGGTGCCGTTCTTGAAACCGACCGGCATGCTCAAACCACTGGCCATCTCTCGGTGAATCTGCGATTCAGTGGTGCGGGCGCCAATGGCCACCCAGCTCAACAGGTCATCGAAGTAGCCGGCGGCCATCGGTTGCAGCAATTCTGTGGCCACCGGCAAGCCGAGACGGATCATTTCCAGCATCAGCTCGCGTGACAGAGTCAGGCCGCCAGCCATGTCATCGCTGCCATCCAGGTGTGGGTCGTAGGCCAGACCTTTCCAGCCGACCGTGGTGCGTGGTTTTTCGACGTAGGCGCGCATCACCAAGAGCATTTCGCCGCTGACTTCTTCAGCCAGTCGAGCGAGTTTGCCCGCGTATTCGAGTGCCGATTGCGGGTCGTGGATGGAGCAGGGGCCAACGATAACCAGCAGTCGCGGATCTTGGCCATTGAGAATGGCACGAACCGCCTGGCGGTGGTTGGTGACTTGCAGGCTTAAGGCATTGCTCAGAGGCAATTGCTGTTTGAGTTGCAACGAGCTGGGCAGACGCAGGGTCAATGCTTCGTTGGCAGGGTTCAGGGTGGACAGTGGCAGAGCAGAAACGGACGAGTTCATATTCGGTCTTCCTGGGCTGGCGGCGGGTTCTTCCCGCGCACTCGGCCCTACTGGGGTGTTCGACAGTTGGCCGTATTGGCTATATGTGTGTGCTTGCCACCTGTAGGTGACCGATCGGAGGCGGCAGGCTGTCCCGAGCGGAAGCTGGTAAATCGCCAGGCGCTAAAGCTGTCGTAACGGTAATAAGTGGCGTAGTTCATTTCGTGAATCCTCAAAGTGTCTGGTGTGTTGCTGAAAAAGTGGGGGGCTGAAAAAACAAAACCCCCGGTCGGGAGGCCGACCGGGGGTTGAGAATTCTCTGGTAGGCGACCCGTTTTTATGGGCGCCGTTTGGGTATCAGGCGCGCCAGTGGCTAAACCAATACCCAAAATAAAAGCTGATCGGGGCGCAAACGTCATTCACCCGGGCAGCCGCAACCGAGCGCAGGGCGCTGGCGGTACGAAGCTGTGAGAGGGCGTTGAACATGGTCTGTCTCCGATGAATGGGCCGAGCTTACTAGAGGCTGATACGCCTCAGCAATCAGAAATTGCTATCGCCTGATCAACAAAACGCCTATTGCTAGAGTCACGCAAGAGTGGTGACACTCTGTGCTTTGCTTGATTGCCAAGGATGAAACGTGTCGACATTGACTATTGCTGCTGCCCAGACCATTTCCATCGCCGGTGATCTTCCTGCAAACATTACCCGGCATGGTCGCTTCATTGAGATCGCTGCGCAGCAAGGCGTCGAATTGCTGGTTTTTCCCGAGTTGTCGCTGACTGGCTACGAGGGAGAGGTGGCGGCAGCTTTGGCGATAGACCCGCAAGATGCCGTGCTGCAACCTCTGAGGGATTTGGCCCGAGCGCTTGGTATAACGGCCGTCGTCGGCATGCCGATTCGGCTTGAAGACGGTGCTTCGGTTTTGATCGGTGCCGTCGTCCTGGGCGCTGATGGCTCGCTCGGCGTGTACAGCAAGCAGCATTTGCACTCGGGCGAGGAGCTTGTTTTTGCCCCAGGTGTCGGCGGGTCGACGCTGAACATTGGCGGCGAAGTGATCGCATTGGCGGTGTGCGCCGATTTCTCACATGCCAGCCATGCTGCAGCGGCCGCTGATCAGGGCGCTGGCTTGTACGCGGCCGGTGTATTGATCAGCGAAAAAGGGTACGCAGCCGACACAGCAATACTTCAGGGTTATGCCCGGCAACATTCGATGGCTGTGTTGATGGCCAATCACGGCGGGCTAACCGGTGGATGGCAATCCGCAGGGCGCAGTGGCATCTGGTCTGAAGATGGTTCGTTGGTCGTTGCGGCGCCAGGGGCGGGCGATCTTCTGGTAATCGCCGAGCGCCACGAGAGTGTATGGCAGGGGCGAGTAGTTCCTGTTGTGCAAGCCTGATGACATTGCGCTTACGTCTCGCAAGTCCAGAGGATCTGGCCTTTGCCCGCGATCTCACCTGTCAGAACATGCTGCGCTACTACATTCACCATGACCTGTTATGGCAGGACGAGGCGTTTGACGTGGCGTGGTCGGGGCGGCAGAACTGGCTGATAGTGCAGGGTGATGTGCCGGCAGGTTATCTCAGCCTCAGCCGGGATATGCGCGCGTTGTACATTCGTGAACTGCAGATTGCTGAAGCGTTTCAGGGGCGGGGCCTGGGTTCCTGGGCGATTGATCAGGTTATCGAGATGGCTCGCAAAGAAAAGCGTCCGGCTTTGCGGCTGACCGTATTCGAAAATAATCCGGCGAGAAACTTGTATGAAAGAAAAGGCCTACAGGTTCAGGGCGCGGACGAGTGTTTTCTGCGAATGCAGCTTGATATCAGTACACATGTGCTCTGAAACCCACGGCCGGCAAGCCTTCAATGATGAATTGAAACTTTTTAAATGATGCTTTCCGCTAGGTCTGTGTGGCTCTTTTTGCTAAGGTGTCCGGCATCCCAATATGACCATATCGCGAGGTGTCTGCTTGATTAGGGTGCTAGTGGTCGATGACCATGATCTCGTTCGTACAGGCATTACACGTATGCTGGCCGATATCGATGGCTTGCAGGTGGTTGGCCAGGCCGAATCCGGGGAAGAGTCCCTGATCAAGGCCCGAGAGTTGAAGCCCGATGTGGTGCTGATGGACGTCAAGATGCCTGGCATCGGCGGCCTCGAAGCCACGCGCAAACTGTTGCGCAGTCATCCGGACATCAAGGTGGTCGCGGTTACGGTGTGTGAAGAGGATCCTTTCCCGACACGCTTGCTGCAGGCGGGTGCCGCGGGTTATTTGACCAAAGGCGCGGGTTTGCCGGAAATGGTCCAGGCCATTCGCCTGGTGTTCGCCGGCCAGCGCTATATCAGTCCGCAGATTGCCCAGCAATTGGCGATCAAGTCCTTTCAGCCGTCCAATGATTCGCCCTTCGACGCCTTGTCCGAGCGGGAAATTCAGATCGCCCTGATGATTGTTGGCTGTCAGAAGGTACAGATCATTTCCGACAAGTTGTGTCTGTCGCCGAAAACCGTGAACACCTATCGCTACCGTATTTTCGAGAAGCTTTCGATCAGCAGCGACGTCGAGTTGACACTGTTGGCGGTTCGTCACGGCATGGTTGATGCCAGCCTCTGACCATGACTGACACATTCGATTCCGGCGCGTTTCTGTCGACAGTCAGCGGGCGCCCGGGCGTCTATCGCATGTTCGACAGCGATGCACGCCTGTTGTACGTGGGCAAGGCCAAGAACCTGAAAAAACGCTTGGCCAGCTATTTTCGCAAAACCGGTCTGGCGCCCAAAACTGCCGCGTTGGTGGGGCGCATTGCGCAGGTCGAAACGACCATCACCGCCAACGAAACCGAGGCGCTGCTGCTTGAACAGACGCTGATCAAAGAATGGCGGCCGCCGTACAACATCCTGTTGCGCGACGATAAATCCTATCCCTACGTATTTCTGTCCGACGGCCAATTCCCGCGTCTGAGCATTCATCGCGGGGCGAAAAAAGCCAAAGGCAAGTACTTCGGCCCCTATCCGAGTGCCGGCGCCATACGTGAAAGCCTGAGTCTGCTGCAAAAGACCTTCTTCGTTCGCCAGTGTGAAGACAGCTACTACAAGAACCGCACCCGTCCCTGTCTGCAGTATCAGATCAAACGCTGCAAAGCGCCTTGCGTGGGGTTGGTTGAGCCTGAGGTTTATGCCGAAGACGTGCGTCACTCGGTCATGTTCCTTGAGGGGCGTAGTCACGCGCTGACCAACGAATTGTCGACTGCAATGGAAGAGGCGGCAATCAACCTGGAGTTCGAGCGAGCTGCCGAACTGCGTGATCAGATCGCGCTGCTGCGTCGAGTCCAGGATCAACAGAGCATGGAGGGCGGCACGGGAGATATCGATGTCATCGCGGCATTCGTCAATCCGGGCGGCGCCTGCGTGCACTTGATCAGCGTCCGTGGTGGGCGCGTGTTGGGCAGCAAGAATTTCTTTCCGCAAGTCGGTATCGAAGAGGATGTGTCGGAAGTCATGGCCGCGTTTCTCGGCCAATACTTCATCAGCAGTCCTGAGCGCGATTTACCGAGCGAGCTGATCGTCAACGTGGTGCATGAAGATTTTCCAGCTCTGATTGAAGCGATCCATGAGTTGCGTGGTCGCGAGCTGGCCATCAGTCACCGGGTGCGCGGTACGCGTGCGCGCTGGCAGCAACTGGCCGTCACCAATGCCGAGCAGGCGTTGGGCGCGCGCCTGGCCAACCGTCAACACACTGCCGCGCGGTTTGAGGCCTTGGCCGAAGTATTGAACCTGGATGAGCCGCCGCAGCGCCTGGAATGCTACGACATCAGTCATTCCAGTGGTGAGGCGACGGTCGCGTCTTGTGTGGTGTTTGGTCCGGAAGGCGCGATCAAGTCGGACTACCGGCGCTACAACATCGAAGGGGTCACGGCGGGAGACGACTATGCCGCCATGCATCAGGCCCTGACGCGTCGCTTCAGCAAACTCAAGGAAGGCGAGGGCAAGTTGCCGGACATCTTGCTAGTAGACGGTGGCAAGGGCCAGCTGTCGATGGCACGAGATGTTCTCAACGAATTGGCCGTGCCGGACCTGATCCTCCTCGGTGTTGCCAAAGGTGCTACGCGCAAGGCGGGCTTCGAAACGTTGTATCTGAATGATGCAGCGCATGAGTTCACCTTGCGTGGCGATTCGCCGGCGCTGCACCTGATTCAACAGATCCGCGATGAGGCCCACCGCTTCGCGATTACAGGACACCGCGCACGCCGCGGCAAAACCCGCCGTACGTCAACGCTGGAAGGCGTTGCCGGCGTTGGGCCGACCCGACGTCGCGACTTGTTGAAACATTTTGGTGGATTGCAGGAGCTGTCTCGTGCAAGCATCGAAGAGATCGCCAAAGCCCCGGGGATCAGTAAAAAGCTCGCAGAGTCGATTTATGCAAACCTGCATAGCGAGTAGAATGCCCCTTCACCTCGTAGCCAGTTGTGCCGATGAATATCCCTAATCTGATTACCGTTCTACGCGTCCTGCTCATCCCGATCTTCATTTTGCTGTTCTATCTGCCTTACCAGTGGAGTTACATGGCCTCCGCCTCGGTGTTTGCCTTTGCGGCAGCGACGGACTGGCTGGACGGTTATCTGGCCCGTCGTCTGGAGCAAAGCACGCCTTTCGGTGCGTTTCTCGATCCGGTCGCCGACAAACTCATGGTTGCGGTGGCACTGGTACTGCTGGTCCAGGAACACGGCAACCTCTGGCTCACTCTGCCGGCGGCTGTCATCATCGGTCGCGAGATTGTGGTATCGGCCTTGCGTGAATGGATGGCCGAACTCGGCGCCCGTGCCCACGTCGCCGTTTCCAATCTCGGCAAATGGAAAACCGCAGCGCAGATGCTCGCACTGGTGATCCTGCTGGCCAATCCTAAGGACTTCAGTTTCTGGGTTATCCTGGGTTACGCCTTGCTGATGGTCTCTGCTGGCCTGACATTGTGGTCGATGGTTCAATACCTTCGTGCCGCCTGGCCGCACCTGAAGACTGATGTTGAAAAGAAATAAAACTTTTTTGAATCAAGGGGTTGACGGAGCTTCTTAATTCTATAGAATGCGCATCACCAAGCGGGAATAGCTCAGTTGGTAGAGCACGACCTTGCCAAGGTCGGGGTCGCGAGTTCGAGTCTCGTTTCCCGCTCCAATTTGTACAGTGTTTGTTGTTGTGCTACTGACAGCAAATACTTTGAGGCCGAGTAGCAAAATGGTTATGCAGTGGATTGCAAATCCACCTACGCCGGTTCGATTCCGACCTCGGCCTCCACTATAAACAAGCTCCGTAGATCCATGATTTACGGAGCTTTTTTATTTGCACTGCGCTGCAAGATTTAGTCTTGAAAAACGGCCATTGCGAACTTGCTTCACCGGGAAGTGATGTATATATTTCCCGCACTACTGTTCAAGGCTGGATCCTGTCAGGATCGCTACCGTGCAGCAGAAGACAGCAACACCGCGCTACCGCCCGAATGGCGAAACTGGTAGACGCATGGGACTTAAAATCCCCCGCTCGTAAGGGCGTGCCGGTTCGATTCCGGCTTCGGGCACCATCTTGAATCAAGGGTTTGCGGGCGAAAGCTGATGCAAACCCTTGTTTGTTTCCGGGTCTCAATCCAGGTCGTAAGCGCGCTGAAGTTGGTGCAATCCCATCCCTTGGGCTTGCAGGCAGAGGTGTGTGGAGGCCGTTGGCTGCTATCGGCAGTTTGCAGGCGTTACGAATAAGAAGCCCGGAAGTATCCGGGCTCGTCGGGGAAAAATTCAGCGCGAATCCACTTCTTTCGAAGAGCGAGAGGAAGATCTTTCAATCCGTCTCCGAAGCCAGCTGAAGATCGCGTGCACCGGGTGTAGGAAGGCGGTAAGCACGCCTATGAGCATGATGATGAAGATGGCAACAAGCGGGATGCTTTCGTGCGAGAACATGGTGGGTTACTCCTGTAGTCACTATGTCGGAACCCGCAGCCTAGACGCATCGAGCCATGTTTTCGATGAACGTATGTTCATCCTTCGGTGCCTCATTTGTGCTAAGGCGAGGCTCTCCAGATTGGCGGGATTGAGTCCATGTGGATGTTCGGACAACGCCGCGCGGTACCTTGAATATTAAAGGCCTGCATGAGTTTTCTCATGCAGGCCTTTTTTGTGCCTTGCTTATACGCGCTGCTAGACGAATGCTTGCCCGCTAAAGCCGCGAGGCAAGCGCTGAAGGCCGGCCATGGCGGTCAGGCGCTCGATCCATTCTGCGCGCCAATTTGTTGCGCCGTGCAAGGTTTTGGCCTGACGGGCCATGCGGCGGGTGGCGTTGCGCTGATCCTTTCGTGCCTGCTTGTAGGCATCGGTATTGCGGCAACTGCGGCACTTCACGCGATTGAGTTCGCGACTTGCCGACAGTTGTTTGCCTTTGTGGCCGCAGGCCAGATGCCCGTCGACGCTGAAATGGGTAACCATGACTGTCTCCTTTGCGACATGTATAAGTTATGACAACTTACGAACTGCAACCGTTCGCCGTTTGGGCATTGGCAAAAAAACACCCGCATGCGGGCGGGTGAGGGCGTTACTTTGCAAAGGAGTGATTTCACTGTAGTCGCGCGGATGTATTGGTCATGTGAAAAACTGGAAAAAGAAACATAGCGGCCAGACACATGCGCGGTGACCCATGTGTCACCGCTAATGAGCAAATTCCTGGACCCCTGGCCGGGTCGAGGTCATCTGAACCGAGGCAGTGGCCGATCAAGGGGTTTGAGCGCCGACAGCGTATTGCGAATCAGCGGAGCATCTTTCTCGATGTCGTTCAGCCGGTCACGGATGCGCAGGGCGGTTGGATGTCCGCCTTGGTGGTCGACCCAGTCGGCGATCTCTTTGCAGGCGGCCGCGAGGCGCGCTTGCCGAGCGTCGAGCAGGGTGAGGAGGGTGGTGATGGACTCTTTTTCGGACATGGAACACCTCCGTTCTATGAAACCTGAGCTGCAGCAAAAAGCCCGCGTGTTGCGAGCCTTCTGCCGTGGGGTGCTGCTCCTTCAGCTGGTTTCAGTATAGACCCGCTTCTGATCGGCATCAGCCGGACGGCGCGCGGGTCGGTAGTGGGGAACTGGCTGCGTTGAGACGCCTGCATTCGCGCTGCGCGTCCTGCTCTGCGTCGAAGCCGTCGCCGATAAAACCGCCGGTGCGAGTGTCGCAGATGCGGAACCAGCCAGTGGCTTCGGCGGGATCATGTTGACTGTCTCCGGCGCGTCGACCGTGAATGATGATCTTGTTGCAACGCTTCACGACGAAAATGTCTTCCATGGCGTCACCGCAGCTGATTCGTGTCAGATCAACTATAGAAGCCCTTGGCAATCGTGCAAAAAATAGACAGCTCAGCTCGTCGGTTGCCAGCGCCAGCCTTCGCGGTGCCAAGTCAAATGATGGCTTGGGTTTAACGCCTCTAGAAACGCCTGATCGTGGGACACCGTGATAATCGCTCCGGGAAATGTCCGCAAGGCTTGTTCGAAGGCCTGCACCGACGCCAGGTCCAAATGATTGGTGGGCTCATCCAGCAGCAGTAGTTGTGCGGGTGTCTGGCGCCACAGCGCCAGCGCGAGCGCGGCTTTCAAGCGTTCACCTCCACTGAGTGAGGCGCAAGGTCGGGTGACACGCTGCGCATCCAGTTGCAGCTGAGCGAGGTAACTGCGCAGCGTCCCTTCGCTCAAAGGCGTCTGCTGTGTCAGCAATTGATCGACAATAGATGCATCGGGATCCAGCAGTTTCAGCTGTTGATCGAGAAAGGCAAAAGGCACATGGGTGATGCACTCGCCACTCACGGGTGCCCACTCGCCAGCCAGCAATCTCAACAGCGTTGATTTGCCGCAACCGTTAGGACCGCTGACAGCAATGCGCATCGGCCCTTGAATGGCGAGGTCAAGCCGAGAGCTGGGCGCGTCTGCCGACAACCATGGCAAACAGGCGTCGACGAGTGTGCACACCCGGCGATTATCTGGAACCACGCTGCCCGGCAAATTGATCAGCACACCGTCGTCCAGCGGGACCTTGGCGTAAGCCTCACGAACGCGTTCATCCAGTTCGGATTTGCGTACCTGATGGCCAACCTTTGTTTGCCCAGTGATGTCCCGCGCGGCCGCTTTCATCGCCGCCCGTTCGAAGGCAGAAACGTTGGCAGTTTGCGCATTGCGCCGGCTGCCAGCCGCGTGGCGCTGAATCGTATCGTGCTCGCGTTGCAGTCGCGTGCGTTCGCGCTGACGCTCGGTACGGGCCTGATCGAGTTGTGCCTGCGCGGCTTGTTGATGTATCCGGCGCTGCTCGGTGAAGGCCGAAAATCTTCCGCTGAAAACAGTTGCCCCCAGCGGTGTAAGTTCGACGATTCGCTGCATGTGCTCCAGTAGTTGTCGGTCATGGCTGACGACAATCAGTCCGCCCTGCCAGCGATCAAGTGCGCTCATCAGCCACTGTCGACCGGCAGTGTCGAGGTGATTGGTGGGTTCGTCGAGGACGAGCAATTGCGCCTGACTCAGCAACGCGCCGATCAAGGCAATTCTGGCTTGCTGGCCACCGCTGAGGTTTTCGGTCAGGTCCGTCGCGGTGATATCGCTCATCCCGGTCTCATCAAGCATTTCACGCAAGCGTTCGCTCAGGTCCCAACGTTCGCCGATGAGATCGAAATCTTCGCTTGTGGCACAACCGAGTTGCAGTCGCTCCAGTGCGCGGAGCACCGTGGCTGTTCCTGTCGCGTCAGCTACGGTTTGTCCATGTGTGGTGACCAAGGTTTGCGCGACATAGTGCGCGGACGCTGAACGTGCCACGCTGCCGAAATCAGGCTGCAAATGCCCGGCAATCAAACGTGCGAGCACACTCTTGCCGACACCATTGCGCCCGACGATAGCGGTCGGTTGACCATCGAAGTTCAGGTTCAGGGCTTCGAAAAGCGTTGCGCCATTGGCGAACTGAAAGCCCAGTTGATTCAGGGAAACGAGTGCGGCTGTACGCGAGACGTGAGTCATCGGCACCTCCAAAAAATGTCGTGAACACTGACAAGCGCCGAGAGCGGCCTGTCGCGATTACATTTTTAGAAGGCTGGATTGTTCACTTCTGCGGTCGTCCGGGGAGGAGGAGAAGGTCGCTAGCCTAGATGACGTTTTGCCGTGGATCAAGGGGCTTCGGTCATCTCGCTCATTTGTTCGAGAAACATCGCCAATGCCACTTCCTCGGCACGCAGGCCCTTGCGCACACGCGGCCGGGGCAGTTCAGCGAGGGCGCCGAGCATGAATTTCTCCACCACAGCGGGGTGGATGTAGCACTTGCGGCACACCGCCGGCGTGTTGCCCAATTGCTTGGCGACGCCTTTGACCATCTCCACCACATGCCGCTTGGCCTCCGTCTCGGATTCCCATTGCAACTCGCGCAACACCGCCAGCGCCAAGGCACTGCCCGCCCAAGTGCGGTAATCCTTGGCGGTGAAATCGGCGCCGGTCAGGGTTTGCAGGTAGGCGTTGACGTCGGAAGAGCTGACGGTATGTCGTTCGCCGTTTTCATCCAGGTACTGAAACAGGTTCTGCCCGGGAATCTCCAGGCAACGTTTGATGATGCGGGCCAGGCGTCGATCCTTGACGGTGATCTGGTGTTCGATGCCGCTTTTGCCGCGAAACTGGAACAGGATCGCGCTGCCGTTGACCTCGACATGTCGGCTGCGCAGGGTGGTCAGGCCGTAGGAACGATTGTCGCGGGCGTATTGCGTGTTGCCGACGCGAATCAGTGTGGCGTCGAGCAGCGTGATCACCGTGGCCATGACCTTGTCACGACTGAAACCGGGTGCGTCCAACAGTGCCTCCAGTTGTTTGCGCAATTTTGGCAACGCCAGACCAAACTCGCGCAGGCGTGAATACTTGTCGGCATCGCGCACTTCGCGCCAGCGAGCGTGATAACGATATTGCTTGCGGCCACGGGCATCACGGCCGGTGGCTTGCAGGTGGCCACGCGGGTCCGCGCAGATCCACACGTCGGTGTAGGCGGGCGGCACGGCGAGGGCATTGATGCGTTTGATTTCGTCGGTGTCGGTTATGCGCTGACCTGACGGTTCGAAGTAGCTGAACTTGCCGCGCAGCTTCTTGCGGGTGATACCGGGCTGGGTGTCATCGACGTAATGCAGATCGGAGGGCAGTTCGGCAATCAGCTCGGTGTCGGGCATGGCGGTTTCCTTCAATGGCGCGGCGGTCTGTAAAACGATTGACCGCGCGCCGTTGCCGTCGTGCCGAATGATTCAGGCGAGAACCGCGACCGCTTTGATCTGCGCCCACAATGACTGGCCCGGATGTACGCCCAACTGATCTCTGGAGTAGCGCGTGATGCGCGCGAGCAGCGGGGTGCCGCCGGCATCGAGACGAATCAGCACGTGAGCGGCGTTGTCTGCCGATTGTTCGCTGACCACCGTTACCGGCAGTCGATTGAGAATGCTGCTGACCTCGCTGTTGTGCAGGGTCAGGCTGATATCGCGAGCGTGTACCTTGCAGCGCAGGGCCTGACCCACTGCCATCGGCGCGTGCGTGACACGGATGCTCATGTCGGTGGCCGGCAATTGCAGACTCAGCAATTGATACTCCGCATCGTAAGCACTGACCTGGCCTTCAATAATTACACCCGCGTCATCGCCCATCGCCATCGGCAGGTCCAGACGCGCAAGGGTTTCGCCGATCGGGCCGCTGGCCAGCGCCTTGCCTTCGCTGAGCAAGACCAGATGATCGGCCAGCCGTGCGACTTCATCCTGGGCATGACTGACGTACAGCAGCGGAATATCCAGCTCGTCATGCAGGCGTTGCAGGTAAGGCAGGATTTCACTTTTGCGCTGACTGTCGAGCGCCGCCAATGGCTCGTCCATCAATAGCAGCTTCGGGCTGGTCAGCAACGCGCGGGCGATACCGACTCGCTGGCGTTCGCCCCCCGACAAATGCTGCGGATGGCGTTCGAGCAGATGACCGATGCCCAGGAGCTCGGTGGCTTGCGCCATGTCAACCCGACGCTGGGATCTGGCGATACGCTTGAGGCCGAACTGCAGATTGGCCAGCACCGACAGGTGGGGGAACAGGCTGGCTTCTTGAAACACATAGCCGAGCGCACGTTTGTGCGGCGGGACGAAAATGCCGTTGGCGCTGTCCTGCCAGATTTCGTCGTTGATCCGGATAAAACTTTGTTCGGCGCGCTCAAGCCCGGCGATACAGCGCAGGCAGGTGGTTTTACCCGAGCCGGAATGCCCATAAAGCGCGGTCACGCCACGCCCCGGCAAGTTCAGGTCGACGTCGAGGCTGAAGCCCGAGTAGGCAATGTTAAGACGTACATCAATCATCACTCAGCTCCAGCCTGCGCGGGTTTTGCGACTGGAGTACAGCGCCAGCAACACCAGAAACGAGAACACCAGCATCGCCCCGGCCAGCCAGTGCGCCTGTGCGTATTCCATCGCTTCGACGTGGTCGTAGATTTGTACGGAAACCACGCGGGTCTTGTCGGGAATGTTGCCGCCAATCATCAGCACCACGCCGAATTCGCCGACGGTATGGGCGAAGCCAAGAATAGCTGCGGTGATAAAACCGGGGCGCGCGAGCGGCACAATCACGCTGAAAAAAGTGTCCCACGGGTTGGCTCGCAGGGTAGCGGCGACTTCCAGTGGGCGGGTGCCGATCGCCGAGAACGCGTTTTGCAACGGTTGCACCACGAACGGCATGGAATAGATCACCGAACCGATCACCAGGCCTGTGAAGCTGAAAGTCAGGGTGCCCAGACCCAGCCATTGGGTGAATTGGCCGAGAAACCCGTGCGGGCCCATCATCAGCAACAGATAGAAACCGATGACGGTCGGTGGCAACACAAGGGGCAGGGCGACGATGGCGCCGATCGGGCCGCGCAACCACGAACGGGTGCGCGACAGCCACAGGGCAATCGGAGTGCCGACAACCAGCAGGATCGCGGTGGTCAGGGACGCCAGTTTCAGGGTCAGCCAGATCGCCGCGAAATCGGCACTCGTCAGCGACATTTACAGCTGGTATCCGTAAGACTTGATTACCGCAGCGGCTTTCGGGCCTTTAAGGTATTCAACCAAGGCTTTGGCAGCGGCGTTGTCTTTGCCTTTATTGAGGATCACGGCGTCTTGCTTGATCGGGTCGTGCATGCTCGCAGGGACGATCCATGCCGAACCGCTGCTGACTTTGCCGTCCTTGAAAATTTGCGACAGGGCGACAAAACCCAACTCGGCGTTGCCGGTCGAAACGAATTGGTAGGCCTGAGTAATGTTCTGGCCTTCAACGATCTTGGCTTTGGTGGTTTCGGTCAGTTTGAGTTTTTCCAGCACTTGTGTGGCTGCCAGGCCGTAGGGAGCCGCTTTCGGGTTGGCGATGGACAGGTGCTGGTACTCGTTGTTTTTCAGCACCTCGCCCTTTGCATCGACATAACCTTCTTTCGCCGACCACAGCGCCAGAGTGCCGATGGCGTAAGTGAAGCGCGAACCTTTGACGGTGTCGCCTTCTTTTTCGAGTTTTTCCGGGGTGGTGTCGTCAGCGGAGAGGAACACTTCGAACGGCGCGCCGTTCTTGATCTGGGTGTAGAACTGGCCAGTGGCGCCATAGGCAGCCACCAATTTGTGCCCGGTGTCTTTCTCAAAATCGGCGGCGATGGCCTGGATCGGAGCGGTGAAGTTGGCTGCAACCGCCACCTGCACCTCATCAGCCTGAGCAGCGCCAATGGCGAAGACGGCGAGTAAAGAGGCCAGGCAGGTAGGGGCAAAACGTGGGGCACGAATGGTCATGTAACAGCTCCGTGTTGGCGAGTGCAGAGGGCGCTTTTGTTGGACGTGGACTGCGCCGATGCGAGGGGGTGAATTCGCTATATAGCGAAATATATAGCGAAATGCCGCCAAACGGGAAGCGTTGCTTAAAAGCAGAGTGAGGATGCTTGAATCCTCACTCTGTTTAGCGTCACTGGCGAGTGAGTTTTGCCAATGCACCTTCGGCCAATTGCCGGGTCAGCTCAGCGCTGCCGATGTCTTTACCGAGAGTGAATGCCTGACCGGCCCAGAGGTTGGCAAACTCTGTTTCGTTGATCGCTCGCAGTGGCATCAGTGCACCACCGGCCAAGGGAAATGCCGGTGCCTTCGACGACATCGGACCCAGCTCGCGCATGACGCGGTTGAGAATACCCCGCGCTGGTCGCCCGGTGAAAATATTGGTGATCGCTGTTTCGCTCTCTTTGGCGGTGCGCAGTGCTTTGTGGTGAGCGGCGCTGACTTTCGCTTCCGGCGTGAACAGATAGGCTGTGCCGACCTGCACTGCTGAAGCGCCCAACAAGAATGCCGCTGCCACACCGCGAGCATCGGCGATGGCCCCGGCAGCAATCACCGGCACTTTCACCGCATCGACCACCTGAGGCACCAGGGCAAAGGTGCCGACCTGACTGCTCAGATCATCGCTGAGAAACATGCCGCGATGGCCGCCGGCCTCGTAGCCCATGGCGATGATCGCGTCGCAACCGTTCTGCTCCAGCCAGATCGCTTCATCGACAGTGGTGGCCGAGGACAGAATTTTCGCCCCGGTTGCCTTGACCCGATCCAGCAGGGATTTCTCTGGCAGACCGAAGTGGAAACTCACGACCTCAGGTCGAAATTCTTCCAGCACTGCGCAGGCTGCCGCATCGAACGGTGCTCGGTTCGACACCGGCGTCGGTGCGTCGAAATCGGCGCCCAGTTCGCGGTAGTACGGTTCCAGCAAATGCTTCCATTCACGCGCGCGCTGCTCATCGGCCGGCGGTGGCTGATGGCAGAAGAAGTTGACGTTGAAGGGCCTGTCGGTGTGTTGGCGAATGGTCTTCAGCTCTTCGCGCAATTGCTCGATGCTCAGCATCGCCGCCGGCATCGAACCCAGGCCACCGGCATTGCACACCGCGATGACCATGGACGAATTCGTCGCGCCGGCCATCGGGCCCTGGATGATCGGCAGTTCAATGCCGAGCAGGTCAAGAAGGCGCGTGTCTGGCCATTGGCTCATGAAGGCTGTACTCCAAACTATGAAAGGCAGAGCCGGTTTTTTAACAGCAAAACCGGATCCGCAGCCAGTTCGAAATTCAGAACAACCCGTGCAGTTTTTCAGCGTCGATGAAATCCGCCGCCTCCACCGCCGCCAAACGAGTGATTCATGAATTGCGAAGAGTTGTGAAAGTTGTTGGTGCGCTGGTTGCCGAAGTTGCGCGCAGCGGAGTCACGGTTGAGGTTCTGCAATTGCGCATTGTTATTGACCGGGGCAGTGCGAGTCGCGCCCCCGACCATCGATTGCCAGCCGTTGTCGGTCTTCTTGTAGACGTTGCCGTCGCGTCCTGCGTAAACGTTGTCGCCCACGCGTGCAGCGCCGCCATTGCGCCCGCGAATCCCGCCATATTGAGTGGTGTTGCCGGTGTTGGGGTTGTACACGGCGCCACGATTGGCGGTGACCTGCGTGCCGTTACGCGCATTGCCGGCGGTGACCCGTTCGCCGGCAATGGCACCACCGTTCGGTCCGACTGCCACGCCGCTGCGTCCGGCTGCGTAATTGCCGGTGTAGACGTTGTGCACGGCACCGCGTTGACCGGCAGCCGCGACGCCCGTGCGTGAGTTGTAGGAAGCACCGACCTGGCCGGCCCAGCGATTGCCGGTCCAGGCGTTGTAGCCCGCGCCATAGCGGCTGACCGTGGCCCGGTCACCCCACTGATGATAGAGGTTGCCGGTAGTGCCGGCCCAGCCGCCAGGTCCCCAGGCCACCGCGCCACCGCGATAGCCGTAAGCGGCGCCACCCCAGGCCAGTGGCGCCGGGTACAGGTGCGGCCCCCAGGCATAACCCCAACCGTAATTGCCCCACCACGGGTACGCGCCCCAGCCCCAACCCATCGCCACGGTGCTGCCGCCCCAACTCCAGCCAAAACCGAAACCGAAAGTCCAGCCCGTCCACGGTGTATAGCGGATGGCGACGCCGAAACCGTAAGTCACCGGCGGGCCATACCAGACGCTGCCCACCCAGGGCGTGTAGGGATAACCGGTGCCATACACCACGACGCCCGTGTTCGGATCAAGATTTGAACCCTGATAACCCGGCGTGTAGCCGACCACCACGGTATCGCCGCTGGACTCGTAGACCTTGACGTACGTGAGGTAATGCATGGGCGAGCTCGGCGGGATCGAATAGATCACCGCTGGCACGGAACTGGCGACAACCCACGGGCCGTTCACACCGGTAGCGGTGAACCAGATACCGTTTTCCACGGCGTACCAGCTGTCGTTGTCGACTCGGATAATGGGCGTAGCGCTGTTGACCACATATTGCAGCGTCGTGGTGTTGATGGCTTTGAGTTGCGGCTCGCCATCGAACTGTGGCGCGGTCATTTTCACCGCGCTTTTTTTGATCGCCGACGTCTGTGGAATAGTCGCAGCAATGGCGGCCTCTTTGGCTTGCGGCGTGCCGGCGACCGAAGCTTTGACGTTTTCCTTCGGGCTGTCATCGGGAATGTTGGCGAAATCTGCCGGCAGCTTGTCTGCCGGGGTAAACGTCCACGGGCCATTCATATCGGTGGCGCGAAACCAGCGCCCGGAGATCAGCACATAGCTGTTCTGGTCACCGATCTCCTTGAAGATGTGCCCGGTGGTATTGCTGACATACAGCAAACCGGTGCCCTGAATGGGCGTCCATTGCGCTGCGCCGTCAGTGACCAGTAATTCAGTGGGCGTGGTCGCGACAAAAATCTTTGGTTGTGGTGACCTGGCCAGGCTGGGGATTTTGTCTTTCGGGTCGCTTTGCCCGGTCAGCAGATCGACTTGCCGGCTCTGAATGGCGGCCTGTTTGGCTTTTTCCAGTTCGGCAAACGGTGTGGCCAGGCGGGTATACGCGCCATTGATCTGGTCCGCGACCATCCAGCCATCAAAGACGTGCAGATAATGTTTGCCCTGCGCGTCTTTCAACAACAGCGGGCGAGTATTGATCACCCGCTGCAGCGCCGTGCCGTCCACCGATCGGTAGGCCGCATCGCCATCGATATAGACGAGCAGGGCGGGAACGTCAGAACTGATGATGGTCGGCGGCGTGTTTTCCAGCGGCGCGTTGTCAGTTTTCTGCTCGGCTGACAGAACGCCGACAGCCGCTTCCAGTTGATCCAGCGAAATGGTTTTCTTGCGGTTGTCGGCGTCCTTCTGCAGGGCTGCGATCCAAGTGTCGGCTTGACTGGCATCGGCCGGGAAATCGGCTTTGATGATTTTGTACTGATCCAGCGCGACCCAGCGCGTGGCCTTGTCGACCAGCGTATGCGCGCTGAACTGCACAATGCCGTAGGTTGATTTGCCATCGGCGTTGGTGGCTTCAACCGCCGCACGAGCATTGAGGGTGTAGCCGTCCCAACTGTCGAGTTGCGGCTGATAGACCGTCAGCTTCGCTTTGCCGCTGCTGATCACTTGCGGCCAGGTCGGCTCGCTCGGGGTCTCAGCGGCCGGTGCCGCCCAGGCACTGCCGAACGTCAGCAGGCACAGCATCAACATCATGAGAAACGAGCGCGGGTAAGGCATTGTCAGCTCCATCGACAGGCCGATTTCTGAAGGAATAACGGCGAAACCACGACCGTCGAAAAAGCATAGTCGCCCGTGTTGGAAACACCCGGCGGATTCGCCGATTGGCACAAAGTCGTATGTGGCAGCGTGTTGCAATGTGGTATTTCAAGGCACGACATTCTGAAAACAGTCATACGAGGCAGTCATGTTCAACGCCATTGTGATCGACAAAGACGACAGCGGTTATCGCGCCAGCCTGCAGAAAGTGAACGAAGATCAGTTGCCCGAAGGCGATGTCACCGTCGCTGTTGCGTACAGCACGCTGAACTTCAAGGATGGGCTGGCGATTACCGGCAGCAGTCCGGTGGTACGCAAGTTTCCGATGGTGCCGGGGATCGACCTGGCGGGCAGCGTAGAAGCCAGTTCGCACCCCGACTATAAGGTGGGTGATCAGGTGGTCCTCAATGGCTGGGGTGTCGGCGAAAATCACTGGGGTGGTCTGGCGCAGAAGGCGCGGCTCAATGGCGACTGGCTGATTCCATTGCCCAAAGCCTTCACCGCAGCGCAAGCCATGGCCGTCGGTACGGCCGGGTATACGGCGATGCTGTGCATTCTGGCACTCGAACGTAATGGCGTGACGCCCGATCAGGGTGAGGTGTTGGTCACGGGGGCCAACGGTGGCGTTGGCAGTTTCGCCATCGCTTTGCTGAGCAAGCTCGGCTACCGCGTCGTCGCATCCACCGGCCGTGTTTCCGAGCATGAGTATCTGAAGCAGTTGGGCGCCGCTGAAATCATCGACCGCGCGACCTTGTCAGCGCCCGGCAAGCCACTGGCCAAAGAGCGCTGGGCAGCGGTGATCGATTCGGTAGGCAGTCATACGCTGGCCAATGCCTGCGCCAGCACTCGCTCCGAAGGCACCGTCGCCGCCTGTGGTCTGGCGCAGGGCATGGATTTCCCGGCGTCGGTTGCACCGTTCATTTTGCGTGGTGTGACACTGGCCGGCATCAATAGCGTGACCCAGCCCAAGGCGCGCCGCCTCGAAGCGTGGGAGCGTCTGGCCAGGGATCTGGATTTCTCCTTGCTGGCATTGATCAGCCATGAAATCGGCCTGAACGAGGCGATTGATGCGGCGCCGAAGTTACTTGCCGGACAGCTTCGCGGGCGGGTTGTAGTGGACGTTAATCGCTGACAATGTCAGTCGCGATCGACCTCGGCATCCGTCAAGCCTGTGTCTCGCGCTCAAGCAATTGACGTTTGCGCTCGACGCCCCAGCGATAGCCCGAAAGATTGCCATCGCTGCGCACCACGCGGTGGCAAGGGATCGCCACCGCCAAACGGTTGGCCCCACAGGCCTGGGCTACCGCGCGCATGGATGTCGGTGCGCCAATGCGCTGGGCAATCTCGGCGTAGCTGGCCGTCTGGCCCAACGGAATTTCCCGCAGCGCCTGCCACACGCGTTCCTGAAACGCCGTGCCTCGCACGTCCAGTGGCAGGTCCAGGCCAATCGCCGGCGCTTCGATAAATCCCACGACTCTGGCGATCAATTGCTCGAAACCGCTATCGGCGCCAATCAGGTTAGCCTTACGAAACTGGTCCTGCAGATCGCACACCAATTGATGCGGATCGTCACCCAGCAGAATCGCACACACACCGCGCTCGCTTTGCGCCACCAGAATCGCTCCTAGCGAGCATTGGCCGACGGCGAAGCGAATGTCGTTGTTCCTCCCGGCCGCGCGATAGTCGCCGGGTTTCATCCCCAACAAATGATCTGCTGATTCATAGAAACGGCTATTGGAATTGAAACCGGCGTCATACAGCGCATCGGTTACCGAGCCGCCGTCTGCCAGGCGCTCACGGACTTTGCGCGAGCGATGCGCCGTTGCGTAGCCCTTGGGCGTCAACCCCGTCGCGGCCTTGAAGACACGATGGAAGTGAAACGGACTCAGGCCAGCGGTTTGCGCCAGTTCGTTGAGCGCCGGCAACGTCTCGGCGGATTCGATTTGGCGGCAGGCAATGGCGACGGTCGCGGCATGCTGCGCGGCGACATCACTTTGATCCTTGCTGGTTCTTTTGCTCGGCCGATAGCCGGCAGCCTCGGCCTGTTCAGCGGTATCGAAAAACTCGACGTTCTGCGGTTTCGGCAAGCGCGCAAGGCTGCTCGGGCGGCAGTAGATGCCGGTGGTTTTCACCGCGTAGACAAATTGCCCGTCCGCTCGTGAATCTCGCGCAACCACAGCGGCCCAGCGTGGGTCTGTTTCAATCGTGAAAGGAGTCGAAAACGTTTTCATGAGGGTTTGTCCGTTGACCTGTTTGATTCAGGTTAACCAGCGTCGCAAGGCGCAACACTCCGGGCCTTGCGGTCAAATTTTTTGCAGACTATCCGGCCACGCGAAAGGTCAGATTGATCCGCTGTTCCCCCAGGCGCGGATGCCGTCCTTGCTTGATCGGCAGTACACCGTGAAAACGCAAGCGATCAACGCCACCCCAGACCACCATGTCGCCATGCAGCAAGGCAATGCGCTGGCTCTTGTCGCTGCGATTGAAACCGCCGAAGAGGAACATTGCCGGCAACCCCAGTGACAGCGAAACGATCGGTGCACTGTAGGCCTTTTCGTCTTTATCCTGGTGCAATGACATCTTGGCGCCGGGGACATAGCGGTTGATCAGGCAGGAATCGGCGTTGAAATCAGCGAATCCGGCTTGCGCGGCTGCCGAGTGCGCCAGTGCCGCGAATACTTCCGGCATTGGCGGCCATGGCAAATGACTGAGCGGATCGACGCCTGAATAACGATAGCCATAGCAATCAGTGATCCAGCCCAAAGCGCCGCAACTGCTGGTGCCCACCGACATGCTGAATCCACCCGGCGTGACCATGTGGCGCAACGGCGCTGCGGCAAGAATCGTATCCAGCGCCGGCAGGATCTGCTCGATCAGCGGCAGGGCAAAACCATGCAGCAGCCACGATTGCTCGCCAATCTGCTCGGCGCGGGGGCGTTGCTCGGGTTCATGATCGGCGAACAGATCGAAAGTGTTCGGTTGCATGTAGGTCAGGTGGCGTCGTGAAAGATGATGCCTAGGGTATGCCTTTTTCCACTGTGCAGGCGACTGACGCCGTGGCGCATCGTTACCCGATAATCACCGCGCACGCCTTTGACCGGGCGCTGGTTCACGGCAAAGATCACCGCATCACCTTTCGTCAGATCAAGTACGTGCGGGCGAGACTGCATGCGCGGGCGCTGCTCGGTGAGAACGAATTCGCCCCCACTGAAGTCTTGCCCGGGTTCTGACAGAAGTATCGCCACTTGCAGCGGAAACACCGATTCGCCGTACAGGTCCTGATGCAGGCAGTTGTAGTCCTGCGCGCCGTACTGCAAAAGAAGCGGGGTAGGGCGTAGTTGACTGGTGGCATGGCAGCGCTGAAGAAATTCGGCATGGCTCGGCGGAAAACGCTCGGGCAGGTTCATGCGTTCGTACCAGCGATTGGCCAAGGCAACCAGGCGCGGGTACAGCGCGCCGCGAAGGCGTTCTACGGGTGTCGGCAGGGGATAACGAAAATATTTGTACTCGCCACGACCGAAACCGTGGCGGGCCATGATGACCTGCGAACGAAACGGTTCGGTCTGCTGATACAGCGCACTCAATTGATCGCAGGTTTTAGCCAGCAGCAGCGAACGGACGATCGCGTAGCCGTCCTGATCCAGTTGCCGCTCAAGGCTTGCCCAGTCGAGTGAATCCAGACGAGAGGGTGACATCGACATGCTGACTCCTTGACGCTTGGTCGAAGAAAATCAGTCTAGGCAGGGCCTCGCGGCAGAACACTCCGCCGCTTGCGGTCGAATTCCTGTCGATGCTTACAGCGCTTTGCTGACGGCGATCTCGCTGATCACGTCGTCGCTCTGGCCGTGAAGGGCATCCAAAGCAGCCTTGGCTTCTTCGGCAGTGCCGTTTTCCAGCTGCGCGAACTCAAAGCGGCGTTCACCGTTGAGTTTGTATTTGATGACGTATTTGGTCGTTTGGGCCACGGTCATGCATTCCTTTCTGGTTGGACGGCTTGTCTCAGCTGAGTTTGGTGCTGGAGCGGCGGATGATCTTGATCGAGTGAGTCAGCGTCGGCTTGCGGGTCACGCTGATCGCACGGCGGTTGACGGTGTCGATGGTGATGTTCCAGAAACCGGTGCTCGGCGCGGTGATACGGGCCGGAAAGGTGTCGAAGGCGCCGCCGTGATAGGTGTGACGGCCGCCGTTTTTGAAGCTGCGGAAGTTGGCGTCGTTCATCAGACGGATGTTGCACATTTGCGAGCATTGGATGACGACGATGTCGTCTTCGTTGAGGTGTTCGCGCTGGTGAATGAATTTCATGGGCGCCTCCAGAAGGGCTTTTTCTACAAAATCAAAACGATAGCTTGTAATTGCGCGCAGTTTATCAGCCCGCACGGGTTATTATCTGGCCGTCGGGCGTTGGTTTGACAATTTTGAACAGATATTCGCAATCGGATGCGGGTTAAATGCAGAAGGCCCCGGAGAAAAACGGCATTTGTGCTGTCGGACGGTCTTTAACGGAGGTTTTGTATGAAGTGGGGTGTGGTGTGTCTACCGTTGATTCTGGCTGTGGGTGGTTGTGCGAGTGTTTCCGAAATCAATGAAACGCTGCCGACCGTGAGCGTAATCTCCGGCAAGAAACCCCATGAATATGCCCAATGCCTGGCCGAGAAGCTGGCGGACAGCCGCGGTGCGCTGCAAATGCAGCCGCACAAGGACGGGGTTCGGGTGATCGTCCCGGGTAAATTTTCCACCGGCGCGGCAGCGGTATTTGATATCGAAGATCGCTCCGGCGGCAGCAGCATCAAGTTGCATGAGCGCATGTCGAATGTGCCAGTACGTCCGCGTGATGTGCGAAACGCCGCCAATGCGTGTATTTCCGGCTGATAGACTGATTGTCATCAGCAACGATGCCGTCGCAGTCATGCTGTGACGGCATTTTCATTTCTGGAGTCGCGATGAAGCGAGAGCAAGTACGGGAGCGCCACGTAGAGGGCCTGATCTCTGCCACCCATGTCATCCAGAACCCGGCGAATCCGGGGGAGTGGATCGTGTTTTTCAAGAAGAGCGCCGGACGCAGTTATTTTCTGGTCGACGAAAACGACGAAGTCGAGTCGTTCAACCGTCTCGACGATCTGATCGAAGTCGTACGCGGACTCGGGATCAAATTCGCCGAAATTCATATGTAAGGTCTATTTGCAGACCACGACAACGCTGCGGTTCTTGTAGTTGCCGACATCGACTCCCAGCGTTTTGTCGCTTTCCTTGGGCTGAGGCGTACCGTCAGTGCCCACGATGCGATAACCGGTGCCTGCACAGGACGCATCGGCTTTTTCATAGCAGGTCGCCCAGGAGTTGGCTTCGCCGGAGCAATCGATCGACAGGCCCTGTTCACCGTTGTTCAGGTACGTGGGTTGGGAGGTCGCGCAGCCGGCCAGTGCCAATACCGCTATCAGGGGCAGCCATTTTTTCAAAGTCATGTTCGGGGTCTTCAGCAAGGGGGACTAGACGCTCTGACAGCGCCGGTGTGAAAAGGTTATAGCGTTTGGCCACTTGTTTGTCAGCGGGCACAAAAAAGCCCTGCACAAGGGCAGGGCTGGGGCGTGTCGGGACTGATCAGTCCTGATCTTTGCCGCGGCGCTTGGCCGATGCCGGAGTGTCCGTGAATACGGAAGCCACATCGGTGGCCATTTGTTCGCTGTCGAAAGGCCCGGCGATGTGTTCGCCATTGGTGGTGGTCAGCGTCCACTTGCCGTCTTTCTTGTCGATCACATACCCGTTGATGATTTTTACCGCGGCCATCTATCTGTCTCGTTCGCTGGTTCAAAGGCGCCATGATACCGCCAAATGCTGGCATTGGGGGGCGATGAGCGTATGGTAATCCGGATTGTCGACAGCTATGAGCTACGCTGATCTGGCTGCGTCAGGATGCCGATGGAACTATCGGCGAGAATATTTCTCTATGTTGGCATCGGTTAGCCAGTGCGGGGCATTGTAAGGTGCACGCCGCCTGATTAGACTGCGCCGAAACTCGTACACACAGCCCTTTCAAGGACTTATATGATCAAGAAATGCTTGTTCCCAGCAGCCGGTTACGGTACTCGCTTCCTGCCAGCGACTAAAGCCATGCCTAAAGAAATGCTGCCGGTGGTAAACAAGCCACTGATCCAGTACGGCGTTGAAGAAGCTCTGGATGCCGGCCTGACGGAAATCTCCATCGTCACCGGTCGTGGCAAGCGTGCTCTGGAAGACCACTTCGACATCAGCTACGAGCTGGAAAACCAGATCAAAGGCACCGACAAAGAGAAATACCTGGTCGGTATCCGCAAACTGCTCGACGAGTGCTCGTTCTCCTACACCCGTCAGACTGAAATGAAAGGCCTGGGTCACGCGATCCTGACCGGCCGCCCGCTGATCGGCGACGAACCGTTCGCCGTGGTTCTGGCGGATGACCTGTGCGTCAACCTCGAAGGCGACGGCGTACTGACCCAAATGGTCAAGCTGTACAAGCAGTTCCGCTGCTCGATCATCGCCATCCAGGAAGTCGATCCGCAGGAAACCAGCAAATACGGCGTTATCGCTGGCGAGATGATTCGCGACGACATCTACCGCGTGCACAGCATGGTCGAGAAGCCAAAGCCGGAAGACGCGCCGTCGAACCTGGCAATCATCGGTCGTTACATCCTGACCCCGGACATCTTCGACCTGATCGAACAGACCGAGCCAGGCAAGGGCGGCGAAATCCAGATCACCGACGCCCTGATGAAACAAGCCCAGAACGGCTGCGTCATGGCCTACAAGTTCAAAGGCAAGCGATTCGACTGCGGTGGCGCTGAAGGCTACATCGAAGCGACCAACTTCTGCTTCGAGAACTTCTACAAGACTGGCAAGGCTTACTAAGAGCGCTTGATTGGTCTGTAAGAAAAACCCGCTTCGGCGGGTTTTTTCATTTTGCGCCCCCATATGACTGGCAGTGCTTGCCCAATGGGCGTCTGCAGGTATGCTGATCCCCTGCCGAGGAGATAGAAATGGCCTACGATTTTGACCTTTATGTGATTGGTGCCGGTTCCGGCGGTGTGCGCGCTGCGCGTTTTGCGGCCGGTTTCGGTGCGAAAGTGGCGGTGGCGGAGAGCCGTTATCTGGGCGGGACCTGCGTCAATGTCGGCTGTGTGCCGAAAAAGCTGCTGGTGTACGGCGCGCATTTCGCCGAAGACTTTGAGCAGGCGCCCGGTTTCGGCTGGAGCCTGGGTGAGGCGAATTTCGATTGGGCGACGCTGATCGCCAACAAGGATCGCGAGATCAATCGCCTCAACGGCATCTATCGCAACCTGCTGGTCAACAGCGGCGTGACCCTGCATGAAGCGCACGCGAAGATCGTTGGCCCGCATGAGGTTGAAGTGAATGGTGAGCGCTACACCGCGAAAAACATCCTGATTGCCACCGGTGGCTGGCCGCAGATTCCGGAAATTCCGGGGCGCGAACACGCAATTGGTTCCAATGAAGCGTTCTTCCTCAAAGAGCTGCCAAAGCGTGTGCTGGTGGTGGGCGGCGGTTATATCGCGGTCGAATTCGCCGGGATTTTCCACGGCCTCGGTGCAAATACCACGCTGCTGTATCGCGGTGATCTGTTCCTGCGCGGCTTCGATGGTTCGGTGCGCAAGCATTTGCAGGAAGAGTTGACCAAACGTGGTCTGGATCTGCAGTTCAATGCTGACATCGCGCGCATCGACAAGCAGGTTGACGGCAGCTTGAAAGCCACCCTCAAGGATGGTCGTGAGCTGGAGGCGGATTGCATTTTCTACGCCACGGGGCGGCGTCCGATGCTGGACAATCTGGGGCTGGAAAACACCGATGTGCAGCTCACCGACAAAGGCTTCATCAAAGTCGACGAGCAGTACCAGACCAGCGAGCCATCGATTCTGGCGCTGGGCGATGTCATTGGTCGTGTGCAACTGACGCCAGTGGCATTGGCTGAAGGTATGGCCGTGGCGCGTCGTCTGTTCAAACCTGAGCAATACCGTCCGGTGGATTACAAGATGATCCCGACGGCGGTGTTCAGCCTGCCGAACATCGGCACGGTCGGTTTGACCGAGGAAGAAGCGCGCGACGCGGGTCATGATGTGGTGATCTTCGAGAGCCGTTTCCGACCGATGAAGCTGACCCTGACCGAGTGCCAGGAGAAGACGCTGATGAAGCTGGTGGTCGACGGCAAGACCGACAAAGTCCTCGGCTGCCACATGGTCGGCCCGGACGCTGGCGAGATCGTTCAGGGTTTGGCGATAGCGTTGAAGGCTGGCGCAACCAAGCGTGACTTCGACGACACGATCGGGGTACACCCGACGGCCGCCGAAGAATTCGTCACCATGCGTACGCCGGTCGGCGCTTAAGCGTCTTTCGGTTTGGCTGAGTCTGGCGCTGCCGCAACGGTGGGCGCCAGACGCTGGCTTTCTTCCAGGCTTGCCTGGGCCTTGTTCAATTCCTTTTCCAGTGACTGGCTGAGCAGCGTCTGCTCCTCGACGCTCTGTTTGAGTGTCTGGCTTTCCAGGGTGGCTACGCGCAAGCGTTCCTGGAGGAGGGTGCGCTCACTGTCGACGCGGGTCGCTTGTTCGAGCAGTTGATCCTGACGCTGATTGCTCTGCTTGAGCTGATCCTGCAACAAACTCAGTTCGCGCTGGGTGCCACGGTTTTCCGTGAGCAGGCGTTCGTTGTCGCGGTGCAGTTGCGTGATCTCGTCCTGGCGGACCAATGCACTTTGCTGCGCCTGACGCAGCTCGGCCTGAATCTGCTGCACTTGCGCTTCGTGGCGGCTCTGTTCCTGCTCGCGCTGCTCTTTGCTGGCGTTGCGGTAGTGCTCCAGCGCGTCACGGGCATGCAGGTGTTTTTCTTCCAGCGAGCGGATCTGCTCGTCCTTGTCCTGCAAGCGCAATTCAAAATCCGCCAGTGCCTGATTCAGCCCGGCATTGCGGGTTTGCTCGGTTTGCAGCATTGACCGGGTGTTGCCAAGCGCTTCGGACTCACGCTCCAGTGCAGCCCCTTGAATATCGTGATCGTGTTCGAGCTTTTCCAGTGCCTGACGAGTCTGTTTCAGTTCCGACTCGAGCGCCTCGCGCTGTTCCTCGAACTGCTCGCGGGCTTGCTCGATAGGCTCTTGCGCCTGTTCTTTGAGGCGTTGGGCGAGGCGAGAGACGAGGGCGGTCAACTCGTCATCGATAGGCTCTGCGGAAGCTTCAACGGGCTGAGCGCCGTCATCCAGCTCTTTCAGATAACGATGGATCGTGGTTTTCGAACCGGTGTTGCCCATTTCAATGCGTACTGCATCGATGCTCGGGTGTTCGCCACGGGCGAGGATCGCGGTGCGCGCGATCTGCACAAGGGCTTTGGTAATGCCGCCACGGGCCATGTGAACTCCTACGGTTACGTACTGTGGTACATGCCACTAAAGTACGCAGTGTACCATCTCAAAAATAAAGATAAACCTTTGATAATAAAGACGCGGGATATACTGGTATTACCCAGTGTCAGGCGGCAAAATGCGCATCTGCATCCCCATATCAGTACGCCAGCGAGAAAACAGCCCATGAGCGATCTGGATCGCTATCTGCAAGCGGCCACCCGCGACAACACCCGCCGTAGCTATCGCGCGGCCATCGAGCATTTCGAAGTGAAGTGGGGCGGGTTCTTGCCGGCCACAGCCGACAGCGTCGCGCGGTATCTGTTAGCGCACGCCGAAGAGCTGTCGATCAATACGCTGAAACTGCGTCTGTCGGCGCTGGCGCAGTGGCACAACAGCCAAGGGTTTGCCGATCCGACCAAGGCGCCAGTGGTGCGCAAGGTCTTCAAAGGCATTCGCGCTCTGCACCCGGCGCAAGAGAAACAGGCCGAGCCGTTGCAGTTGCAGGATCTGCAGCGCGTCATCGATTGGCTTGAGCAGGAGGTGCAAACCGCGAAAGAGCAACAGGATCGCCCGTTACTGCTCAAGGCTTACCGTGATCGCGCCTTGATCCTGCTGGGATTCTGGCGCGGCTTCCGCAGCGATGAGTTGTGTCGCTTGCAAATCGAGCATGTACAGGCGCACGCCGGCAAAGGCATTACCTTGTATTTGCCACGCAGCAAGGGTGATCGGGAAAACCTCGGCCAGACCTATCAAGCGCCGGCGCTGCTCAAGCTGTGTCCGGTGCAGGCCTACATCGATTGGATCACTGAGGCGGCGCTGGTGCGTGGCCCGGTTTTTCGTAGCATCGACCGCTGGGGCAATCTGAACGAGGAGGGCTTGCACGCCAACAGCATCATCCCTCTGCTGCGCCAGGCGTTGCAGCGTGCGGGCATTGCCGCCGAAAACTACACCAGCCACTCGCTGCGCCGAGGCTTTGCCACATGGGCACACCAAAGTGGCTGGGATCTGAAGTCGTTGATGAGCTACGTCGGCTGGAAGGATATGAAGTCCGCGATGCGCTATGTTGAAGCCAGCCCATTCCAGGGAATGGCTCGGATTACGGATAAACCGGCTTCGTCGTAGAGATCGTTTTCTTCTATTAATACAGTCAGCTAATAGCGAAAACAAATCAGCAGCATCAGGTTTGCCAATGAGCCATCCGTCGAGTGAGTGGGTAGGATTCACCCATCAACTTCATAACCCCTGACGGAGAGTCATCAATGCCTATCATCAACAGCCAAGTAAAACCGTTCAAAGCTACCGCGTTCAAAAACGGCGACTTCGTTCAAGTCTCGGACGCTGACCTGAAAGGCAAGTGGTCGGTCGTGTTCTTCTACCCAGCCGACTTCACCTTCGTTTGCCCAACCGAGCTGGAAGACCTGGCTGACAACTACGCTGCCTTCCAGAAACTCGGCGTAGAGATCTACAGCGTTTCCACCGACACCCACTTTGCTCACGCTGCCTGGCACAACACTTCGCCAGCCATCGGCAAAATCGAATACACCATGATCGGCGACCCGACCCACGCCATCTCCCGCAACTTCGACGTGCTGATCGAAGAAGTTGGTCTGGCTGACCGTGGCACCTTCGTGATCAACCCTGAAGGCCAGATCAAAATCGTTGAACTGAACGATGGCGGCGTTGGTCGTGATGCTTCCGAGCTGCTGCGCAAGATCAAGGCTGCTCAGTACGTTGCTGCTCACCCGGGCGAAGTTTGCCCAGCCAAGTGGAAAGAAGGCGAGGCCACTCTGGCACCGTCCCTGGACCTGGTCGGCAAGATCTAAGTCTGTGACACGCAACTCGGGGCGGATCTCCGCACCTACTTAAGTTAGCTGCACCGCCCCATAAAAATGCCCGGGCGAGTTTCGCTCGGGCTTTTTTTCGCCTCAAATAAAGGAAATCGCCCGTATGTTGGACGCCAATCTTAAAGCCCAGTTGAAATCGTACCTGGAACGGGTCACCCAGCCGATCGAGATCGTTGCCTCCCTCGACGACGGTGCGAAATCCCGTGAAATGCTGGACCTGCTGAAAGACGTTGCCAGTCTTTCGAGCCAGATTACTTTGATCGACAGCGGTGACGACGCGCGCAAGCCATCGTTCTCGATCAACCGCCCGGGCGCTGACATCAGTCTGCGTTTCGCCGGCATCCCGATGGGCCACGAATTCACTTCGCTGGTGCTGGCCTTGCTGCAAGTCGGCGGCCACCCTTCGAAAGCCAGTGTTGAAGTGATCGAGCAGATCCGTTCGCTCAAAGGCGAGTTCAGCTTCGAGACTTACTTCTCGCTGTCCTGCCAGAACTGCCCGGACGTGGTCCAGGCGCTGAACCTGATGGCCGTACTCAACCCGAACATCCGCCACGTCGCCATCGACGGCGCGCTGTTCCAGGACGAAGTCAACGATCGCAAGATCATGGCCGTGCCAAGCATCTACCTTAATGGTGAAAACTTCGGCCAGGGCCGCATGGGCCTGGAAGAGATTCTCGCCAAACTCGACACCGGCGCCATCGAGCGTCAGGCCGAGAAGATCAGCGCTAAAGAAGCATTCGACGTGCTGGTTGTCGGCGGTGGCCCGGCCGGTGCTTCGGCAGCGATTTACGCCGCCCGTAAAGGCATCCGCACTGGCGTTGCCGCTGAGCGTTTTGGCGGTCAGGTGCTCGACACCATGGCCATCGAGAACTTCATTTCCGTACAGGAAACCGAAGGGCCGAAACTGGCCACAGCACTCGAAGAACACGTCAAGCAGTACGACGTCGACATCATGAACCTGCAACGCGCCGACAAGCTGATCCCGGGCAAAAACGGCGAGCTGCATGAAGTCCGCTTCGCCAGCGGCGCAACCCTCAAAGCCAAGAGTGTGATTCTGGCGACCGGTGCGCGCTGGCGTGAAATGAACGTGCCGGGCGAGCAGGAATACCGCAACAAAGGCGTGGCGTACTGCCCGCACTGCGACGGCCCATTGTTCAAGGGCAAGCGCGTGGCAGTGATCGGTGGCGGTAACTCCGGCGTCGAAGCGGCCATCGACCTGGCCGGGATCGTGTCGCACGTAACGCTGCTGGAGTTCGACGTACAACTGCGTGCTGACGCCGTATTGCAACGCAAGCTGCACAGCCTGCCGAACGTCACCGTGATCACCAGTGCGCAAACCACTGAAGTCACCGGCAATGGCGAGAAGGTCAACGGTCTGCGCTACAAGGATCGCAACACTGACGAGCTGCGCACTGTCGAGCTGGAAGGGATCTTCGTGCAGATTGGTTTGTTGCCGAACACCGACTGGCTGAAGGGCACCATCGAGCTGTCGCCGCGTGGCGAGATCATTGTCGATAACCGCGGTGAAACGTCGATTCCAGGCATCTTTGCAGCGGGTGACGTGACCACTGTGCCGTACAAGCAGATCGTGATTGCGGTGGGCGAGGGCGCCAAGGCTTCGCTGAGCGCTTTTGATCATTTGATCCGCACGTCGGCTCCTGCGTAACTGCCGGGCCAGAAATGAAAAAACCCATGAGCGATCATGGGTTTTTTATTGCGCGTGAAAAGCTGCCCCTCACCCCAGCCCTCTCCCGAAGGAGAGGGGGCCGACCGAGGTGTCTGGCGTTTTCCATCGACCTGAAAGCGCCAGTCGATTATGGATACAGCGCCAGCCGTTAAAGTCGGTGAACCTGCGCAATATCCCCCAATCAGCCCCTCTCCCTGTGGGAGAGGGAGCCGGCCGAGAAGTGGTGCGTCGATTTGTAAGACCTAATCGATTATGGATTCAACGCCAATCGTTCAAGTCGGTGTAACTCTGCAATATCCCCCAATCAGTTCCCTCTCCCCCAGGGAGAGGGCTAGGGTGAGGGGCTTTTGCTTTTACAGCGGCGCAGGCTGAATAATCTCGACCCAGTAACCATCCGGATCCTTGATGAACGCCAGGCTTTTCATGCGGCCATCGCTCAGACGCTTCTGGAAGTCGCAGCCCAGTTCTTCAAAACGCGCACAGGCCGAGACAATATCCGGCACCGAAATGCAGATATGGCCAAAACCACGTGGGTCGGTATTGCCGTTGTGATAAGCGAAATCGGCGTCGTTCTCAGTGCCGTGGTTGTGAGTCAGTTCCAGAATGCCTGGAATCGACTTCATCCACTCGGTGCGAGCCGCTGCGTCAGCCGGGATCTGTGCCTTGTCGACCAGTGCGAGGAAGTACAGGCTGAACTCGGCTTCCGGGAAGTCGCGCTTCTCAACCAGCGAGAAACCCAGAACGCGGGTGTAGAAGTCCAGGGATTGGGTGATGTCTTTGACGCGCAACATGGTGTGGTTGAAGACGAAGTTGCGGGTTGCGCTGTCTGGGGTGGCAGTGACGCCGGGGAAAGTGTTGAGTTCGTGCAGGCTCATGGGCCCTCCAATAACTATGGGCGAGTGAATGGGCGCAATGATACGCATGCCTGTCGGCATCGCCAAATGAAAGGGCAGGCTTGCCCTGCGTGCGGGCGAGCCTCAGACTTTACCGCTCAATCTGTGAGTGCGCCCGGCAATGATCCGACTGTTCAAATCCCTGTTTGTTTTTTCTTTTTTGTCGCTGGTGGCGGTGTGCGCGTCGGCGGACGAACCGAGCATCACCTGGCCGGCCGGCTGGGAAGTCGAGGCGCTGCCTCCGGTGACGGCACAGGTTTCCCGTCAGCGAGCGGTGAAGAATGATGCCAATGGCAATCAGGTGATGGTGATGGAATTGACCATGACTCAGGTTGAGAAGGGCCACCAGGTCAATTTGCAGGGCGTGCTGCTGGAAATGCGCAAGTCGATACAGAAGGACTTCTTCCAGGGCGGCTACCAAAGCGTCTGCAACAAAGTGCATGCGGCGACGCTGGGTTCTTTGTCGGCGCTGGAAACCACTTGCACGATCACCGAAAACGGTCGGCATGTGTTGTCGCAAACCCTGGTAGCGGCGGTAGAGGCGGACAAGGCTTATGTTCTTTCCTACGCCGGGCAAGCTGAGGTTTATAAGGCGAGCGCAGACGAGATAGTGGCGGCGAGAAACAGCTTGAAACTTTAAGCCGCTGTACTCTTCACGGCGAAGGTTAGATACCCGAAGGGATTAAGTACAAAGTTTAACGTGGGTCACGATCGTAACATCGCGCAGCAAAATGTTTGGCGTCTGGCTCAGCAACGTTACAGAAAACTCGAAACTTCTTCGATGAAATTCATTTCATTTGTTAGATATTGTCAATAAAAAAGCCCTGCATGATGCAGGGCTTTTTTGTTGGCAGGGGATTAACCGCGCAACCAGGAGTCAACGGTGGCAGCACCGTATTGTTCCTTCCAGGCTTTCAGGCCGCGGTGGTTGCCGCCCTTGGTTTCAATCAGTTCACCGGTGTGCGGGTTGTGATAAACCTTGACCACGCGAGCGCGGCGGGTTTTAGGCGCTGCAGAGGTCTGCAGACCGGATTTTGCCGGGTTCGGATCGAGGATGGCGATGATGTCTTTCAGGCCTTTGCCGTAGGTTTTCATCAGCCCCTGGAGCTTTTCTTCGAATTCGATTTCTTTCTTGAGCCCGGCATCGTTCTTCAGCGATTCCAGCTGCTTGAGCTGTTCCTGAAGGGCCTTTTCAGCTGCACGAAATTCAGCGAGTCTGGACAATATCTTTACTCCAATAGTGTGTTTGGCTGATACCAACCGCAAACAAAGCTAATAAGCCAAGAGCCTTGAAGCGACTCGGTGATAAATGGCTCACCTGCCAATCTTGCTCAGGTTGAAAAAATTGTAGTAGTTAATGCGCCAAGAGTAAATCCTGATGTTGTCTTCATGTAACAACAGCGGTCTTTTGTATCAATTTGGTGCGCCTGATCGGGACGCTCGTCTTAATCCGGCTTAGTTAATGGTGAGTTAATGCGCTGATGAACTCCGCGGCCGGCATCGGTTTGCCGAACAGGTAGCCTTGCAGAAAGTTGACGTGATGTGCAGTCAGATAATCGGCTTGCGCCTGAGTTTCGACACCTTCGGCAACAATACCCAGATCAAGCTTGGCCGACAGTTCGATAATGGTATCGAGAATGTGTCGGGACAGCGCATCGACGCCGATCATGGCGACGAAACTCTGATCGATCTTGAGGAAATCCACATTGAATTTGCGCAAGTAGCCGAGGCTTGAATGACCGGTACCGAAGTCGTCAATCGCGATCTTCACGCCCAGTGCATGCAGTTGCTCGAACAGTTGCCGGGTGATGTCGGTCGGCTCGATCAATTCGCGCTCGGTCAACTCCAGCACCAGGCTGATGCTGTCGGGCACGAACGCGGCGAGAAACGCCCGGCAGTCCTCCACCAGTTCCAGATCCTTGCAATGGCTCGCGGTGATATTGATGCCGATATGAAAGGGCGGGGTGAACGTTGATGACAGCGGTCCCAGCAGCGCAGCGGTTTGTTGCATCAAGGCGCGGGTCATCGGCACGATCAACCCCGAATGCTCGGCGAATGGAATAAACAGGTCCGGGCGCACCAGTCCTTCTTTGGGGTGAGTCCAGCGCATCAGCACTTCGGCCCCCGACCACATCTTGCTGTCGCCATGCACCACGGGCTGAAAGTAAGGAATGAATTCGCCTGCCTCGAGCGCCCGAAGCATCTCGTGGCTCGGAGACGTCGAGCGCTTCTGCAAGACATGGCCGATGGCACCCGAGACCACGCCAAAAAAGATCAGCAGACTGAACAGCGGTGGGTATTCATCGGCCATGTAGCGCCAGGTTTCGCCCTCGGGAAATCCCGCAGAAACGCTGAACGCATAACGCGAAGAATCGAGTGTGTGTTGTGCTATCGGCAACGCGGGCAGGGCGCCAGTGTGTACTTTGCCGTCGGCCGACAGCCAGTTGTCGCCCACTTGCAGCACCAGCAACATGTGCCGGCCGATCAGACGCAACATGTTGCTTAGATGGTAGCCGTCGAGTGTCGTCAGTGCGCCGCCGCGACCCTCGCTGAGCCGATAGACCAACAGAGCGGTGTTGGGTGTTACCGGGTTGCCATTCATCAGCCACAACTTGCCCTGGTTGTAGTCGCCCGCGTTGACGGCTTCCTTGAAGTCGCCAAACAACGAACTGCAATAGAGGTTGTCGTCCCACACCAGATTGGTCGAGCGCACGAACGGGCGACGGGTCACTTGCTCGCGCAGGGCGAGCTTGACGTTCTCACAAGTCTGGCCGGCCAGAGGCAGCAATTCACGGGCGGCCTGGGCCGTGTTGTCGAGCATCAATTCGAATTGGCGCAACGCCTCTTCCGCAGTCTGTTGTGAACCTTGTTCCAGCGTGCGTTCGGCCTGCACGTAGAGAATTACGCTGCCCAGCAGCACCGGAAGCAAGCCACTGAGCAGTGTGACGACGATGCGGGCGCTGCGTTTGCGGCGGGGTCTGGCGGTCAACGGCATGGGCGCATCCTGTCGCGGTGGAGTGGGGCTCTCGAATGCAGGCCGGATAACGGCGCGCCGCTGAAAATCACATCAGCCAGAAGGGAGGATAGATGGCAGAAGGCGCTTGCGCTGCTCATCAAAGATTCATCCGCGACGCCACTTCGATAAAGGCCAGGGTGGCGGGAGAGGCCTGGCGCTGATCGAGGACGGCAAGTCCGACCTGGCGCTGCACGGCGGGCAACAACGGCTTTTTCACGTAGTGAGACGTTGCTTCCTCCGGCAATGAGCCTTCGGCAACAATCGTGATGCCATCGCCACGGCTGACGGTGTCGAGGGTGCTGAGCAGTTGCGAGCAGCGATAGCGAATATTCGGTTGCAAGCGCGCGGCCATGAACAGCTGCGATACCAGTTCTGAAGAACCCGCCTCGGTGAGCACGAACGGGTCGTCGCACAAGTCCTTGAGAGTCAATGCCGATCGCGCTGCCAGCGGATGACCTACAGGGAGCAGGGCAACCATCTGGTCTTCGATCAGCGCAAACGTGTCGAAGCGATCTTGGGGCAGCACCACAAAACCGATGTCGATCCGCCGCTCTTCGAGCCACTGGGTCACTTGTCGATCGGGTCCTTCATCGATGTGCACCTCGATGCCCGGATGCGCCTCTCGATAACGCCGCAAAATATTGGGCAACAGTTTGATCGACGATGTTGGTCCGAACGAGCCGATGCGCAAGGTGCCGCTTTTCATACCGCGCGCATCGGCGGCTTCCTGACGCAAGGTGTTGGCCAGACCGAGCATCGCGCGGGCGCGCAGCAACAGTTGCTCGCCGATATCGCTGAGTTCCACTGTCGACTGGTGCCGACGCAGCAGCTCGACGCCGAGTTCTTGCTCCAGCGCTTTCATCGCATGGGATACCGCCGACTGTGAAATCCCCAGCCGATGCGCCGCGAGGGTGAAACCGCGCAGTTCGGCGACCAGCGAGAAGATCTCCAGTTGGGTAAGGGTCATGAGTATTTGCTCATTTTACGATGATGGGGAATGAGGTGAATGATACGGCATTCCTCAAGTTCCCGGGCCTGGAGCGTTATGCGCAATGTCGAACAGCTGCACACAACATCGTCGGATATTCCCGTTTACCTGACACTGGCGGTGGTCACCATGATCTGGGGCGGGACCTTTGTCGCCGGGCGGTTCCTGGCTGGCAGCCTGAGCCCGATGTTCGCCGCCAGCCTGCGCTTTTTGCTGGCCAGTGCGGCGCTGCTCGGCTTTTTGTGGCTGGCGCGGATCCCCTTGGCGCGACCGACACCCCGGCAATGGATGCAACTGACGCTCTTGGGCTTCTTCGGGATTTTCTTCTACAACCTGTGCTTCTTTTACGGTCTGCAATACATCAACGCGTCGCGGGCTTCGTTGATCGTCGCGTTGAACCCGGCGGTGATCGGTCTGGCCTCATGGTGGTTGTTCAAAGAACGCTTGAGGCGGGTGAAAGTCGCCGGAATCGCCACCTGTATTGTTGGCGCTGGTCTAGTGATCGTCAGCCGTAATCCGCAATTACTGGCTGCAACGCCTGACGCATGGATCGGTGATCTGTTGATCCTCGGCTGTGTGCTGGGATGGGGTGTTTACTCGTTGTTTTCCCGTGAATTGAATCAGACGCTGGGGCCGGTGCAGACCGTGACGTATTCGATCCTGATCGGCACGCTCATGTTGTGGTTTGTGGCGGCTGTGCGCGGCGAACTGAGCTGGGAGGCGCTGGATGATCTGGGGCTGCCGCAATGGTTGAGCCTGACCTACCTCGGCGTCCTCGGCTCGGCGCTGGCCTACATCGGCTATTACCACGGTATCCGCAAAATCGGCGCGACGCGCAGCGGGGTGTTTATCGCGCTGAACCCGCTGACGGCCGTGGTCTTCGGCGCAGTGTTGCTGGACGAACACCTGACATTGGCCATGTATGGAGGTGGCGCACTGATCCTGACGGGCATTTACCTGTGCAACAAACCCCTTGCACCGGGCGCCAGAAAGCGGATTTTATAGAGAGAGCAGACAAGCCTATTTACGCTGTGTAGAATCGGGTTACGCATACAATAATAATCGTCTTCTGGCAGCAGAAGCCTCGCCCGCAAGAGCCTTGGGTCGACAATGAAGATATTCGGGTTTCAACTGATCTACGGTGACTTTCTCGCCCGCAGTGTGCGTGGCATCTCCTGCGCGCCACCCACCGACCTCACATGACTGACAAATAACCCTGGTTAATTGATAAGAAATGATGAGGTGCCACCATGGCAGATTTATACGAAAACCCAATGGGCCTGATGGGCTTTGAATTCATCGAGCTGGCATCGCCGGTGCCGGGCACTCTGGAGCCGATCTTCGAGATCATGGGCTTCACCAAAGTCGCCACCCACCGCTCCAAGAACGTGCACCTGTACCGTCAGGGCGCGATCAATCTGATCCTCAACAACGAACCCAACAGCGTTGCGTCGTACTTCGCCGCCGAGCACGGTCCGTCCGTTTGCGGCATGGCGTTCCGCGTCAAGGATTCGCAAAAAGCCTACAACCGCGCACTGGAACTTGGCGCTCAGCCGATCCACATCGAAACCGGTCCGATGGAGCTGAACCTGCCGGCGATCAAAGGCATTGGCGGCGCGCCGCTGTACCTGATCGACCGTTTCGGCGAAGGCAGCTCGATCTACGACATCGACTTCGTGTTTATCGAAGGCGTTGATCGCAACCCGGTCGGTGCCGGCCTGAAAATCATCGACCACCTGACCCACAACGTGTATCGCGGTCGCATGGCCTACTGGGCGAACTTCTACGAGAAGCTGTTCAACTTCCGCGAGATCCGTTACTTCGACATCAAAGGCGAATACACCGGCCTGACTTCGAAAGCGATGACCGCACCGGACGGCATGATCCGCATCCCGCTGAACGAAGAGTCGTCCAAAGGCGCGGGCCAGATCGAAGAGTTCCTGATGCAGTTCAACGGCGAGGGCATCCAGCACGTCGCGTTCCTCACCGACGACCTGATCAAGACCTGGGATCAGTTGAAGAAGATCGGCATGCGCTTCATGACCGCGCCGCCGGACACCTACTACGAAATGCTCGAAGGCCGTCTGCCGAACCATGGCGAGCCGGTTGATCAACTGCAATCGCGTGGCATCCTGCTCGACGGCGCCTCGGAGCAGGGCGACAAGCGTCTGCTGCTGCAGATTTTCTCGGAAACCCTGATGGGCCCGGTGTTCTTCGAATTCATCCAGCGCAAAGGCGATGATGGTTTCGGCGAAGGCAACTTCAAGGCTCTGTTCGAGTCGATCGAACGCGATCAGGTGCGTCGTGGTGTGCTTGCCACCGAGTAATCGGCCACTGAAATGAAAAATCCCGGCCTGCAGCGATGCAGAGCCGGGATTTTTTTGAAGATCAAAAGATCGCGGCCCGAGCCTGCGGCAGCTCCTACAGGGAAAATGCATTCCAAATGTAGAAGCTGCCGCAGGCTGCGATCTTTTGCTTTTAAGGACGGCGTTGCCGCGTCAGGTGTTTGAAGCCTTCGAAGATCAGCACCACAACCGCCAGCCAGATCGGAATATACGTCAGCCATTCCCCGGACTTGATGCTCTCACCGAGCAACAACGCCACGCCAAGCAACAGCACCGGCTCAACATAACTCAACAGGCCAAACAGACTGAACGGCAGCAAACGGCTGGCAATGATGTACACCACCAGCGCCGATGCACTGATCAGGCCGAGTAGCGGGATCAGCCACATCAGCCCCGGGTATTGATCAAACACGCCCAAGCCTTGCTCGCCGCCTTGCACAAACCACCAGGCGACCGGCAGCATCAGCGTCATATCCACCCACAATCCGCCGAGGTGGTCGGTTTTCAGGTATTTGCGCAGGACGAAATACAGTGGATAGCCGACCACGACCACCAGTGTCGCCCAGGAAAAACCGCCGACCTGATATAGCTCATTGAGCACGCCCAAACTGGCGAAGAACACTGCAATTTTCTGCAAATAAGACAGACTTTCTCCGTAGGCAATCCGTCCGGTCAGCACCATCGCCAGCGGCAGCAGAAAGTAGCCCAGCGACACGTCGAGGCTGTAGCCGTTGAGCGGCGCCCACATGAACAGCCACAGTTGCACACCGAGCAGGGCAGCCGAGACGCTCAACCCGGCGATCAGTTTTGGCTTTGCCGCGACCACACGAACCAGCTCCAGCACCCGCCGCCATTCCCCGGACACCAGCATGAACACGGTCATGCACGGCACGGTCAGCAGCATCCGCCAGCCGAAAATCTCTACGCCACTCAACGGTGTGAGCAACGAGGTGTAGTAATACATGACGGCAAACAGCACCGAGGCTGAAACCGATAGAGCGATACCTTTAGACAAACTGTCCTCGCGGGGGTTGATGGTCAAACGGGGCGCGAAGGATACGTGGTTTTTGTGCTGAATATTGGGCAAATGCTCAATATTCTTCACACACATTCCCCTGTAAGAGCTGCCGCAGGCTGCGATCTTTGATCTCGCCTTTGAAAGTCGAAAGATCGCAACCTGCGGGCGTTCCTCCACAAGCGTAGTCAGTGGCAGGAAAACATCACTGAGCAACCTTCAACGGATTACCGAAGCGCTTGAGGTACATCTCGCCGAACTTGTAAGAGGCATAATCGGTGACGTGACCAATATCACGATAGACCGGCAAACCGTCGACGGTGGTCATGCAGGCGGCGTCTTTGCACTGCACGATTTTCGGGTCAATGACGATCAAGTCGGGATATTCAGCCTTCAGATCATTGAAGAGTTGTTCCAGTACCGGCTCTTTGGCACCTGACCATGGCGCCGTGGCGCAGAGGCTGCTTTGCTCGACACTGCCCATCAAACCGCGCAACTTGACCTGTTGCAGCAGGCAGGTGTTGATCCCCTCAGGCATAGGCAGCGTGTTCTCGAGAAGGACTGGAGTAGCACCGGATTCGACAATGATATCCAGAGCCTTGCGGATCGCTGTGCCGAGACGTTGTCTTGACAGTTCCGGGCTGCGCGGGTCATCGAGTTTGGTGACGATGTCATCGTCGAGATAGGCCTCCCAGAACTGACCCACGATCACATACTTGAAATGCCGCTTCGCGATCATGTCGTAATAGCGTTGAGCGGCGTTGTGGCATTTTTGATACAGCCCGTTGGTGTATTTACTCTCGTCATAGAGGTAGATCCCGGGCAAGGCCAGGCACGCCGGATAGCCCTGTGTGAGCACGGCAAGATTGGCATCCTTGGCCAATGTTTCAACAAAGCCCCAGTAATGATTCGAAAACGAATCGCCCATCAGCAGTATTTGCGGTGCAGCCTGTGCGGCGCCCGATATGCAGCCAGGATCGGCGCCATCGCTGACACCCAGGCATCCCTCGCGAGTGGCCGGAACAGACGCTTTCAAACCGTTGAACACGTCGTTGTAGCCTTGGTTGAAGCGGTTCGGCCAGCCTTCTTGTCTGACGCTGGCCGCGTGGAGCAGCGACAGGCCGATTGCCGGCACGATCATTAGCACGACCAGGGTTTTGGCAAAGCCGAGCCTGGCCTTTCGAAAGCGGTTTTCGATCAACACATAGCAGAGCCAGGCCGTGACGAACGTGGAGACGAAGTAAACGATCGTCATCGGCGGGGTGAGCGCGATGCCCATGTAACTCATCACCGCCAGGATCGGCCAGTGCCACAAGTACAAGGAGTACGAGAGCGTGCCGATAAACACCAGGGGTTTGAACGCAAGCAGTTTTGAAGTGATGCTCGCATCGCCAACACCCTGGAACAGTAGGGCTGCCGTTGCGAGGCACACGGCAATGGCGTGATATCGCGGAAAGCCCGGCAGGATATTTTCCAGGGTGGCGCAGTAGATGATCGTCGCCAGCGAAAGCGCGCAGACCAGCGTGGCGCTCAGGCGATTGAGCCTGAACGTGTCCGTGCTGAAGATGACCGCACAAGAGCCAATCATCAATTCGAAAATTCGCGCGGTGAAGAAGTAATAGTTTTTTTCAGGAGCCGAGTAAGACAGGTACAGCGCGAGCGCGATTGCCGCCAGGGTCAAGCCGAGCACCGCCGCTTTGAAAAGGCTTTTCGCCAGATAACGGTAGAGCAACCAGAGGCCCAGTGGCAGCGCCAGGTACCACTGCCATTCGATGGCCAGCGACCAGGTGTGCAAGAGTGGCAGACTGGCCGCATCGGGCGTGGCGTAACCCGTGGTGACTTTGGAAAAGTACTGGTTGGAGATGATCAGCGACGTGTATTTCTCGCTTTTGAGAAAGTCCACATAGTCATCGGGCAAGTACAGCAACGTTGTGACAATCAGCGTTACGACCAGCAACGCAATCACGGCCGGTTGCAAGCGCCAGATGCGCCGCGTGTAGAACCCCGAGAAAGTGAACGTGCCGTTGTTCAGCGACTTCATGATGATTGCGGTGGTCAGATAACCCGAGATCACGAAGAAGATGTCGACGCCAATAAACCCTGACGGGAAGAACGCCAGGCCGCCGTGAAAAATCAGCACCAACAACACCGCGATTGCGCGCAGCCCATCGATATCCGCACGGTAATCAATCGAAGGTTTGCGATCCACCGCAGTTGCGGTCGCTGCCGGCGCAGGAAGCTTATCGGCAAACAGTTTGAACAGCAGCCCGCGCAAAGGCTTCCTGGTTACCTCAACGGGGCGATTGAGCATGTATTAAGTCCCTGGTTATTTCTGAACGCTCAATCAAATCATCCGTTTGATCGCGCTTGCTTCAACGAAAAACAGCCGATTGTATCGGCTGTTGCTGGACAAGGGAAAACGCTTAAACCAGATGCGGTTTACGCCCCGACACAAAATGACTGACATCGTTGAATCCCGGCGTCGATGCATGGCCCGGCGTCACCAGCGAATCGATGAAAGCCTCATCTGCTGCGGTGATCTTCACGGTCTGTGCCTTGGTATACGCATCCCATTGCGCTTCGGTGCGCGGCCCGACAATCGCCGACGTCACGGCACTGTTGTTCAACACCCAGGCAATCGCAAACTCCACCATCCCGACGCCGCGCTGCTCGGTGTACTGCTGAATCTGCTGGGCAATGCGCAGTGATTCCACGCGCCACTCGGTTTCCAGAATGCGTTTGTCCTGACGCCCGGCGCGGCTGTTGGCGTCCGGCTGCACATCCGGCGCGTATTTGCCGCTGAGCACGCCACGGGCCAGCGGACTGTAGGGCACCACACCCAAGCCGTAGGTTTGCGCCGCGGTGATCTGCTCGGTCTCGGCCTGACGGTTGACGATGTTGTACAACGGCTGGCTGATCACCGGTCGGTCCACGCCGAGTTTATCGGCGATGCGAATCACCTCGGCAATCCGCCAGCCGCGATAGTTCGACAAACCCCAATAACGAATCTTGCCCTGACGAATCAGATCGCCAATCGCCGACACGCTCACTTCCAGCGGCGTGTTGTGGTCTTCGCGGTGCAGGTAATAAATGTCGAGATAGTCCGTGCCGAGCCGGGTCAGGCTGGCATCGATGCCATTGAAAATGTGTTTGCGGCTCAAACCGCTGCGATTCGGCACACCGTCCACCGGGCCGAAACCGACCTTGGTTGCCAGCACCCACTCATGCCGATGACGGGCAATCGCTTCACCGACGATCTCTTCGGAACGGCCGTTGGTGTAGACGTCGGCGGTGTCGATGAAATTGATGCCCTGATCCCAGGCCTTGTCGATGATGCGCAGCGAATCCTCGGCGCTGGTTTGCTCGCCAAACATCATCGTGCCAAGGGTGAGGGTGGACACCTGCAAGCCCGAGTGCCCGAGTGTGCGAAAGCTCATGCCGAAATCCTTTTGTCGGTGGGAAAGGGTTAATCAAATACCAGAACCGCTGGAGCCGGCAAACAAATTTGTCCAGGAATTACTTTTCAACCCCCACCCGATGGGAGCCGTTCGTCGTGACTGTCAGATCTGACAGTAGGCACGGCGGTAGATGTTCTGGCCTGATTCTGAAGGGTGGCCTCGTTGAAAAGTCCTGGCCTATTCTTGAAATCAGGAGCTCGTTGATGGATACCAAGACTTTGGATGTGGCGTTACCCGCCGACGCCGAGATCAACCTTTACGCGCCGCAACTTCCGGACAGCAATACCTCCGTGGCCGGTGCCGATTGCGGTATCGCCAAGGCGTTCTACGAGCTGCGGCCGAATGGCGCAACCGTCATTATCAATCCGGTGCTGGCGCAGCGGCCGCTGGATACATTTTCAATTCACGTGAACGGAGTAATGCGCGTCGACAGCCAGCAGGCCCAATCCACGGACGACGCAGTGACCCTGCATATTCCCAAAAATTTGCTGAGATCCGATCCGGGTTTCGTCAATGAACTGAGCTATACCGTCACACGCACCACCGGTGCTGAAGAAACCTACGAGCCGCCATTGACGATTCTGTACAACGCCATTCGCCCCGGGATGGAGGACAAGAACGGCGATGAAGGACACTCCGAACTCGAGTTAGTACTGCCTCGGGATGTGCTGGAAGACGGTATCGATGCCGATCGTGCAGCACAGGGCGTGCAGGTCTGGTTCTCCTATCCCTATTGCCGGCCGTACGACCGGATTGTGCTCAACTGTAACGGTCATGATGTTGAGTGGGAGGTGCATCCGGACGAGGCCCCGGCGACACCGACCAGTACACCCACTCGCATTGGGCGTCTATTGGAAAAAGCCGATCTGGAGGCGGCAGGTGATCATCCCCAGTTCTCTTTCACCTATACGGTGTTCGACCAGATTGGCAACGGAGCCGATCTGAATTCGCCGTGGTCGGCGGCGATCCGCGTTGTTGTCGATCTCAAGGGCACACGGATGGCCGCTCCCGATATTGCCGAAGACCCGGATGACCCGCACGACGCGCCAGATACCATTGACCTGAACAAACTGGGCAACAAGGATCTGACCATCCAGGTGCATGTCCTGGAACCTCTCTGGGCCACCAACGACACTGTCCGCGTGAAATACACCGCGACGCCAGGCAGCGGACCCGTTGTCGCTCATACGGTTGACCAGTTGGTCGGCAGGCTTCCTTTTGTGCACCGGTTGATGATTCCCAATGCCAAGGTCATCGGCGACAGTGTGGTCGCTGTGTTGTATGAGCAAATACGTGGGGGAATCGTTATTGCGACATCAAAAGTTGCGCGGGCACGGGTGATTGTGAAACCAGTTATTTTAGAAGTTAAGAACTCGTCCGGAGCGGACGTGCAGAACGGCGGCACGGTTTCGGACAATAAAGTGGTGTTGTCGGGTTCTGCGCTGGCGGGGATGGTGTTGCGGGTTTTTAATGGCGAGGCGTTTATTGAGGAGATCCAAACCGGATCGAATTATAAGTGGCAGAGCAAGTTGCTGCCGATTGCGGTGGGGCTGCACAGCTTTACCGTGAAGGAAAAAACCGGGAATCAATTTGAATCGGATCCATGGCGGTTTGAACGGTTGATGTTGACTATCGACAAGCTGCCCATGCTCCTTCACGGTTATTCTGTGAAGATACCGCAATGGCCTAAAACCGGGGAGGACTCGATTGGCAATACGGCCGTCCGCACGCCGGTTGGAGGAGTTCCGCCATACATTTATTTTTCATCTGATTCCCTAACTGCCTCTGTAACACCACAAGGAAAAGTCACAGGACTGAAGCATGGTGTGTCGACGGTTTATGTCACGGACCAGGAAGGTGTATCAGTGACTTACCTCGTCTCAGTAGAGAACACTTTTCAATTGCATGTTAACGAAGAGTTATTGACGTCTTATGAAGCCCAAAGCTGGATGTATTCCCTGCAGGGATATGCAGCTTACGCTACATTTAGAAATGATGTGCTTCGAGTATATGCACCTCCATTGCGCTCAGATAATGTTTGGACGTGTAATTCCTCATCAGTACTTAGTCCAAGTTTTGTATTTTGGAATTTCCATCCAAATACAAAACTACGCGCGTATTGTGTTACTCGTATTTAGTTTAGGCAGGGATCGTTCCCACGCTCCGCATCAATAGTGTCCGGCAAAAACTAAGGGGGAGCTTGCTCCCCCTTGCGTTACCTGCTTCGTAAGCAATAATCAAGTTTTGAAGGAGTGTTCCCACGCGCTGTGAGGTAGTGTCTCGACGGACGCGCCGCGTTTTGTTCAAAAAAGCCATTCCGTTATCGACTGAGCGCTGCGCAGCGTTCGCGTAAAAATACCTGTAGCACCTTCACCCGCTCCGACACCTGCACCCGATGCGGACAGAGCAAATTGAACGGCGCACTTTCGCCGTGCCAGTCATCAAACAACGTCATCAACCGCCCGGCGCGGACATCTTCGGCGATGTCGAGCCAGGCCTTGTAGGCAATACCATGTCCGGCCAGCGCCCAGCGGCGGGCGACTTCGCCGTCGTCGCTGAGGTAGTCGCCGTGGACTTCGACTTCCAGCATTTCATCGCCGCGAGTGAAGCGCCAAGTGTTGTAGGGACTGCCGTTACGCAAATAGAGCAGGGCGCTGTGCTCGCTCAATTCGCCGGGATGTTGCGGGGTGCCATGGCGCGCCAGATAGTCAGGGCTGGCGCAGGCAAGCCGCCGGTGTTGCGGCAGAATCGGCAACGCCACTAGCGTTGAATCGCTTGGCACGCCGAAGCGCAGTGCCACATCGACCGTTTCGCGGAACAGGTCGGCATGGCGGTCGTTGAGCAGCAGTTGCAGCTGGATATGCGGGTGTTCGCGCTTGAAATCGTCGAGCCACGGCAGTAACACATTACGCCCGAAGTCCGACGGCGCCGCCAGTTGCAACACGCCGCTCAGGCCTTCGCTTTGTTGTTTAAGTGCCTGTTCACCCTCGGCCAGCGCCGCCAGTGCCAAGCGCACGCTTTGCAGATAACAGCGACCTTCTTCAGTCAGACGAATACTGCGCGTGGAGCGTGCGAACAAGCGGATGCCGAGGCGGGTTTCCAGGCGCTTCAACGCAATACTGGCGGCGGCTGGCGTCAGCTCCAAGGCACGAGCGGCGGCGGAGATGCTGCCGGCATCGGCGACGCGGACGAAGATCTCCAGATCAAGAATCGAGCTCATTGCTAAAAATCCTTTAAAGATCTTTGCGTTTTTGCTGGATTTTTCAGTGATTGGCAAGGACAGATACTGCAATCAGTCAACAATCGCAGGAGAGGCGCATGACCTGGACATTCGATCATCTGGCGTTCAATACCGCTGACGGTCAGACCTTGCAAGATGGTTTCGCCAAGTTGCTCGGGCTCAAGCCGGGCCGGCGACCGCCGTTTCCGTTTCCCGGGCGTTGGCTGTATCAGGATGAACACGCCGTGGTGCATGTGATCGAGCGGCCGCTGCCGGATGACACGGAATTGAGCCACATCGCGTTTCGTACTGATGAGCCGGCGGAAACGATTTTGCAGCGGGTGCGTGAGAGTGGATTGCCGTATCAACTGGCGCGGGTGCCGGGTGAGGGGATTGCGCAGATTTTCGTGCAGATGCCGGGTGGTCTGGTGATTGAGCTGGACGCATTAGAAGCCCCTCACCCTAACCCTCCCGAAACGTCGGACCGCCCGAAGGGAGAGGGGACTGACCGAGGTGCTTGAACGAGGTGCACCGACGTGCAATAGCGAGTCGAACTCAAGTCTTGAAAAGCACCAAAATCGGCTCCCTTCTCCCGAGTCGAACTCAAATCTTGAAAAGCACGGCAATCGGCTCCCTTTCCCCCTCGCCCCGTTGGGGGCGGTCCGACGTTTCGGGAGGGTTGGGGTGAGGGGGAAAAGATCTCCAGAACACCACAAAACCCAAGCCGAACCCCCAATAAAAAACGGCCCTGAAAAAGAGCCGTTCTTCCGTGCATCAAAAACTCAAGCGCGCAAAGTGCGCGTCATACGCAACGCCAGCAAACTCCCGCCAACAATCACCCCCGCCAGCAGATACAGCGCGGCATCGGTCGACCCCGTGCTGTCCTTGACCCAACCCACCAGATAAGGGCTGAGGAAACCGGCCATCTGCCCCATCGAGTTGATCAACGCCAGCCCACCGGCCGCAGCACCCGCGCTCAACATCGCCGTCGGCACCGGCCAGAACATCGGCAGGCCAGTCAGCGCACCCATGGTGGCAATGGTCAGACCGAGAATCGCAATCGCCGGGTTCGCCGCAAAGTTAACGGCGATCACCAGCCCGATCGCGCCCATCAGCATCGGCACCACCAAATGCCAGCGACGCTCCTTGCGCAAGTCCGCCGAACGCCCGACCACCAGCATGAACACCGCCGCCAGCAGATACGGAATCGCACTCAGCCAGCCGATCACCAGGTTATCGCTGAAGCCGAGGTTCTTGATGATCGACGGCAGCCAGAAGTTGATCGCGTACACGCCGCTCTGGATGCAGAAGTAGATCAGGCCAAACGCCCAGATCGCCGGGTTCTTGAATACCGCCAGCAGCGAGTCGGACGTGGTTTTCGGCTTGTTCGCCAAATCTTCGGCCTGATCTGCCTCAAGCACCGCACGCTCATGCGGGCTCAGCCACTTGGCGTTGGCGAAGCTGTCGCTCAGGAGGAAATAGGCGAGGGCGCCGAGAATGACGGTAGGAATGCCTTGCAGCAGAAACATCCACTGCCAACCGGCCAGACCGCCCTGGCCCGCCGCGAAGTGATTGAGAATCCAGCCAGAGAACGGGCTGCCAAGCAAACCGGACACCGGGATCGCCGACATGAACAGCGCCATGATCCGCCCACGGCGGAAGGTCGGGAACCACTGCGAGAGGTAGAGCACGACGCCCGGGAAGAACCCGGCTTCGGCCGCACCGGTGAACAGACGCAGGGTGTAGAACTCGGTCGGTGTGGTGACGAACAACAGGCAGGTCGACAGTGTGCCCCAAGTGATCATCATCACGGCAATCCAGCGCCGTGGGCCGAATTTGGTCAACGCCAGATTGCTCGGTACGCCGCACAGCACGTAGCCGATGAAGAAGATACCGGCCCCGAGGCCGTACACGGTTTCGCTGAATTTCAGTGCGTCGAGCATCTGCAGTTTGGCAAATCCAACGTTGACCCGGTCGAGGTAGTTGAACAAGTAGCAGATGAAAATGAAGGGGATCAAACGCAGGGTGATGCGTTTGTAGACGGCGTTTTTATCGTCATCGATGGTCTGGGTAGCTGCGGCGCTGTGCGACATAGCGGCTCTCTCTTTATTATGATTTTTTGCGATGCAAAGGGTAACGTTGATCGCCCCGAGAGTCTCGGTCACCTTTGGCCGGATTGTCTTTGTGCCTGAGCACAGGGTTTGCCGCCAGACACTGTGCGGGTGAACAACCGACTGCCGCGTTTTTCAAGGATCTTGCCCATCATGTTTGAACTCGATCACGACCTCGCCCAGGACATCGTCGACCGGGCCATGGCCATTTTGCCTTACAACGTCAACGTCATGGACAGTCAGGGGCTGATCCTCGGCAGCGGCGAACCGGAGCGTATCAATACCCGCCACGAGGGTGCGCAACTGGTGCTGGCCAACGGTCGCGTGGTCGAAATCGACGCGCAGACCGCCGTGCATTTGAAGGGCGTGCAACCGGGCATCAACCTGCCGCTGTTGCTCGATCAGCGTTTGATCGGCGTGCTCGGCATCACCGGTGAGCCAGAGCAACTGCGCACGTATGCCGAACTGGTGCGCATGACCGCCGAAATGCTCGTCGGCCAGCGCAATCAGCAGGCCGAGCAGCAATGGCGGCGCCAGCGTTGCGATGATTTGCTCGCGCTGCTGTTGAGCGAGGCGGGGGATTCGCCGCGACTGGTCGATGAAGCGCAGCAGCTCGGGCTTAAACCGCAACTGACGCGGGTGCCGTATCTGTTCGAGCTGGGCCTTGAACATGGGCCGGGGCAAACCGTCGAGGCGTTGAGTGCCTGGCTGATGTCGCGTTATCCCGATAGTTGGTGCGTGAGTTCGGCGAAGTCATCGCTGCTGTGGTGCCGCCCGGCGAATCAGACCGTCGAGCACGACCGCTTGCTGGAGAAGCTCGACGGCCTCGGCTGGAAGATTCTGCGCATCGCCGTGGGCGGGCAGGCCGATGGACTGGCCGGGTTACGTCGGTGTTATCGGCGGGTTGGTGATTTGCTCGCCTATGGCCGGGAAGTGTTGCCGCACTCGCGATTGCTGACGTTGAACCGTTATCGCTTGCCGGTGATGTTGTGGCGGCATCGCAATGACGATGCGCTGGACGAATTGCTTAAACCGTTGCGCAAGGTGATCGCCAAGGACGGCAACGGCCAGTTGCTGGCGACGCTGCGCAGTTGGTGCGAGCACGATGGCCAGAGTCAGGCGTGTGCCGATGCGTTGGGGATTCATCGCAACAGTTTGCGTTATCGGATGGAGCGGATTGCTGAACTGAGTGGAGTTGATCCGTTGCGGCTGGACGGAATGTTGGCGCTGTATCTTGGGGTGCAGCTATTACCCCAGACAGATCTGTCAGCATGAGGTGATTTTGAGGCCGCCATCGCTGGCAAGCCAGCTCCCACAAGGGTTGATGGTGTTCACTACATTTGTGTTCACCGACAATCCCTGTGGGAGCTGGCTTGCCAGCGATGGCGGCCGAACATTCACCGCCACTTTCCCTGTCTTTGTGAAAATGAACAATAAACGCCCCCGCCACTTGTGCAGCGGACCGGCGTCAACGCTCAGGCAGACTGGCAGCATGAGGGGCATTGCAACCGGAGAATTCGCATGAAGATCGTCATCGCCCCCGATTCGTTCAAGGACAGCCTCAGTGCCCAAGGCGTCGCCGAAGCCATTGCCCTCGGCCTTGCTCAGGTCTGGCCGCACGCGACCTTGGTCAAATGCCCAATGGCTGATGGTGGCGAAGGCACGGTCGAATCGATCCTTGCCGCGTGCGAAGGCGAGCTGCGCCGCACCCGCGTGCGCGGCCCTTTGGGCACAGCCGTCGACGCTGCATGGGGCTGGTTGCCGCACAACCACACCGCAATCATTGAAATGGCCGAGGCCAGCGGCTTGCAATTGGTACCGCTGGGGCAGCGCGATGCCTGCATCAGCAGTACTTTCGGTACCGGCGAACTGATTCGCGCAGCGCTGGATGCCGGCGCGCAACGGGTGATTCTGGCGATTGGTGGCAGCGCGACCAATGACGGCGGCGCCGGTGCGGTGCAAGCGTTGGGCGTGAAGTTGCTCGATGCGCAAGGACAGACGTTGGTACCCGGCGGCTTGGCCTTGGCGCAACTGGCGCGTGTCGATTTGAGCGAACTTGACCCGCGACTGGCGCACGTGCGCTTCGATATCGCAGCGGACGTCAATAACCCACTCTGCGGTCCGCACGGAGCTTCCGTGATTTTCGGCCCGCAGAAAGGTGCCTCACCGGCGCAAGTGCAGCAACTCGATCAGGCCTTGGGGCACTTCGCCGAACTGTGCGCACAAGCGTTGGGCAAAGACGTTCGTGATGAGCCGGGCAGCGGCGCGGCAGGTGGTTTGGGGTTTGCGGCCAAGGCCTTCCTCAGTGCGCAATTTCAAGCCGGGGTGGAAGTGGTTGCCGAACTGGTCGGCCTCGCCGAAGCCGTCAAAGGTGCCGATCTGGTGATCACCGGGGAAGGGCGCTTCGATGCCCAGACCTTGCGTGGCAAGACGCCGTTCGGCGTTGCGCGGATTGCCAAACGGCATGATGTGCCAGTGATTGTCATTGCCGGAACGTTGGGCGAGGATTACCAAGAACTCTACGATCACGGCATCGATGCAGCATTCGCCGTGACCAGCGGCCCGATGACGCTGGAGCAGGCCTGCGCCGAAGCACCGCGCCTGTTGCGCGAACGCGCGACGGACATCGCCCGTGTCTGGCAGCTCGCTATCGACCGCTGAGCCTGATCAGCTGCCGAAGGCTGTGATCTTTTGATACTGCTTTTAAACGTCAAAAGATCGCAGCCTCGTTCCACTCGACAGCTCCTACACAAAACAACCAACTGTGTTTCATTGCTGTAACACCCTGAAAAATAGTTGCTCTTGACCCGCAATCTTCCTCAAGCCTGGCCGATACAGCTAACAGGCGCGCACATAACTTCCTAAAACAGTGACGCCGGACTGGACCCGCCCCCCTCGGGCCAGTGATGACGCATGGACGCTCGTAGTTTCTATCTTTCGAGAGCTCAACTATGTCCCTGCGTAACCTCAATATCGCGCCCCGTGCCTTCCTCGGTTTTGCCTTTATCGCCTTGCTGGTGATCGTGCTCGGCGTGTTCGCCGTCAACCGTATGTCGATCATCCGGCAGGCCTCCGTCGAGATGGATTCGACGCAACTTCCCAGCGTGACGCAACTTGCCGTAGTGACAGAAAACGTCCTGCGTCTGCGCATTCTGTCGTTCCGCGTGCTGGTCAACCGCGAAGCGGCCGGGTTGCAGGAAGCGCAGACCCGCATCGGCGTTCTGGTCGACAAGGTTCGCGCCGCCCAGGCCAGTTACGCCGCACTACCGGCAAGTCCGGAAGAGCGGGCGTTGTACCAGACCTTCGCGACCACGCTGGACAACTACCTGCAAGCGCAGAATCAGATGATGGAGCTGTCGCGCCAGGACAAACTCGACGAGATGCGCACCCTGATCAACACGCGGATCAAGGACGGCACCGACCAGATGGGCGAACAGCTCAACAAGCTGATAGCGATGAACGCCGCCGATGCAAAGACCGCTTCGATTCAGGCCGGCCAATATTATGACAGCGCCATCACCGGCATCATTATCGTCGCTGTTTTCGCAGCCGTTGCCACGGTGCTACTGGCCTGGCTGCTGACCCGCAGCATCGTCACGCCGCTGAACCGTGCCGTGCAGGCCGCGCAAACCATTGCTGACGGCAACCTCAGCAAAGTCATCGAAGTCGATGGCAAGGATGAAGCGACGCAGTTGCTGCAGGCGCTGGCCACCATGCAGAGCAACCTGCGCAAAACCATCGAGCAGATCGCCGGCTCCGCCACGCAACTGGGCGCTGCTGCCGAAGAACTCAGCGCGGTGACCGAAGAAGCCTCCCGTGGCCTGCAGCAGCAGAACAACGAAATCGAACAAGCCGCCACCGCCGTCAACGAGATGACCGCCGCCGTCGAGGAAGTCGCGCGCAACGCCGTGTCGACCTCGGAAGCCTCGAACCAGTCGACCCACGCCGCCCGCGAAGGCCGCGATCAAGTAGTGAAAACCGTCGACGCCATCCAGACCATGACCCACGACGTGCAGAACACCGCGCACATGATCGAAGGTCTCGCCGCGCAGGGCCGCGACATTGGCAAGGTTCTCGACGTAATCCGTGCCATTGCCGAACAGACCAACCTGCTGGCGCTCAACGCGGCCATCGAAGCGGCCCGCGCCGGTGAGGCCGGGCGGGGGTTTGCGGTGGTGGCGGACGAAGTGCGCGCACTGGCTCATCGCACGGCGCAGTCGACCCAAGAGATTGAAAAAATGGTCGCCGGCATTCAGAACGGTACCGGCGAAGCGGTTTCGTCGATGCAGCAAAGCAACCAGCGCACCCAGACCACCCTGGAAATGGCCCGCGCCGCCGGTGTGGCGTTGGAGCAGATCACCCAGTCGATCCATCAGATCAACGAGCGCAATCTGGTCATCGCCAGCGCCTCGGAAGAACAGGCGCAAGTGTCGCGCGAGGTCGACCGCAACCTGGTCAACATCCGCGATCTGGCCACGCAATCGGCTGCCGGGGCCAACCAGACCAGCGCCGCGACCCACGAATTGTCGCGTCTGGCGGTGGATTTGAACGCCATGGTGGCGCGTTTCGTGATTTGAGAAATACGGAATTGTCTGAAGTGGGCTGAAACAGGTTATTGCTTCAGCCCGTTTTGACAAATCGCTGTTTCAAGAAAGGTTTACTTTAATACTTTCGTAAGCTGAGAACGGTCCTTTATTTCCTGCACGATCTACAAGCCTGTAAAAAGCAAGTTTATCGCCTGAGCCATATGCACGGATAATTTCGCCACTCAGTTTGATAACAGTAGGTGAGCTCGAGTCATGCACCGCTGTAATGATGATAGGACTATTCGTAAGTAAGCCATAGTGAAATTCGATACTGTCGCAGGCTCGTTGCTGCAGATAGCGGGGAATGGTTACCAAAACTTCATCACCGTGTTCGACTAGATACTTCTGTGTAATCCCGTCACTGATGACCTCTTGCGGAAACTGTACAATTTCTCCAGGACTGCCGTAGTTTGGAGCTGTTACATCGATCGTAAAAGGCGTACTCTCTGACGTCTCTGGATTCCCTGCTGTATTCACTATGTATGAAACCTGGTGTACGCCTTCCTTTTGCAGGTAGTGCTCGGGGATATGGGCTGCAAATGGGAAAAGCGCTGGATCAATAGGCGTCACGAAATTAAAGTTTGCCACTCTCTCCCCGTTTAAGAGCAGTATCAATATTACGGGTACGTTTAGTGGATTATCTGAACCTGGCCATTTCTGAATCAATAATTGCAGGGGCGCTGCCAACGCACTCAATGGCAACAAGTTAATTTGACTGTCAGGGAAGTTTACTAACGCGGCGGGGATTGCCGGTGGGGCCAGTTCGTGAATTTCTTCATTAAGATTTGTCATCGTTTTAACGCTCCGTTGTTTCGATAAGAAAGACCTGCAAATGTTTCCGCAGGTTAATTAAGAGGGCGTTCTTGAAGTTGGTCTACTGTCAACTCTGACAGGTAGGCATCCGACCGGAAATCGAGCACAGTACGAAGTTTTTCTTCAAATCCATCTTGCGGACAAAACGGCTGGCGCGTTTCGTGATTTGAGATACGGTGAAGGCTGGAGACCGCGCCATCAGGAGACGTACATGCGCTATTCAGCCTTGACCCAACGAATCGCCGGGGAGGGAGCCGCTGCCTGGCAGATTCACGACCGAGCGCTGGAGTTGCGCGCCGAGGGTGTCGATATCCTGCTGCTGAGCATCGGCGATCCGGATTTCGATACACCTCTGCCAATTGTTCACGGCGCGATCGACAGCTTGTTGGCCGGCGATACCCATTATTCCGAAGTACGCGGTCGTTTGGCACTGCGCAAGCTGATTGCCGAACGGCATCGTCAGCGCAGCGGGCAAGCGGTCGAAGCCGACCACGTAATCGTTATGCCCGGCGCGCAATGCGCGGTGTATTCGGTGGCGCAATGTCTGCTGGATCCAGGCGATGAAGTGATTGTCGCCGAACCGATGTACGTCACCTACGAAGGCGTGTTTGGCGCTTGCGGCGCGACAGTGGTGCCGGTGCCGGTGCGCCCGGAAAACGGCTTTCGCGTAGACCCCTTCGATGTCGCTGCGCGGATCACGCCGAAAACCCGCGCCATGCTGCTCAACAGCCCGAACAATCCCAGCGGCGCGAGCCTGTCACTGCTGATCTGGCAGGAACTGGCGGCGCTCTGCGTGCAGCATGACTTGTGGCTGATCAGCGACGAGGTCTACAGCGAACTGCTCTATGAAGGTCAGCACGTCAGCCCGGCGAGTTTGCCGGGCATGGCCGAGCGCACGGCGACAATCAACAGCCTGTCGAAATCCCACGCCATGACCGGCTGGCGCATCGGCTGGATGATCGGGCCGACATCGCTGGCCGAGCATTTAGTCAATTTGTCGCTGAGCATGTTGTTCGGCCTGCCGGACTTTGTGCAGAAAGCCGCAGAGATTGCGTTGCAGTCAGACCTGCCGGAAGTGACGCAAATGCGCGAGGAATATCGCCTGCGCCGGGATCTGGTGTGTGAACGTTTGCAGGGTTGCCCGGGGCTGTATCCGATCCGTCCGGATGGCGGCATGTTTGTGATGGTTGATGTGCGTCAGACCGGGCTGGGCGCCCAGGCGTTTGCCGAGCGGTTGCTGGAGGGTTATGGCGTGTCGGTGCTGGCCGGTGAGGCGTTCGGGCCGAGTGCGGCGGGGCATATTCGCATCGGGCTGGTGCTGGATCGGGTGAAACTGGCGGATGCCTGTGCGCGGATTGCGCTTTGCGCGGCGCAGCTTTTACAGGCGCGCAGTGCTTGATGGTTTTGTCTTGCCTGCACTGGCCCCATCGCTGGCAAGCCAGCTCCCACAGTGATTTGAGGTGGACATGATATTTGTGTCCGCTCGAGAACCCTGTGGGAGCTGGCTTGCCAGCGATTGGGCCAGAACAGGCACTGAAGATCTCAGCCCTGCCAGGCCGATGGATTCACCAGATTCGCCGGCTTCTCTCCCTTCAACGCCGCCAACAGATTCTCCACCGCACAGCGCGCCATCGCCTCGCGCGTCTCATGCGTCGCCGAGCCCATGTGCGGTGTCGCCACCACATTATTCAGCTGCAACAGCGGCGAATCATGGTTCAGCGGCTCACGCTCAAACACATCCAGCCCCGCCGCACGAATCCGTTGATGACGCAGCGCCTCAATCATCGCCGCCTCATCGACCACCTTGCCCCGCGAGATATTGATGAAGATGCTGTCCGGGCGCATCAGTGCGAACTGCTCGGCGCCGATCAAGCCTTCGGTCTGCGCCGTCAACGGCAAAGTCAGGCAAATGAAATCAGCTTGCTGGAGCAGATCTTCGAGGCTGCGGTATTGCGCATCAAATCGCGCCTCGACCGCCGGTTTGCGCGACTGGCTGTGATAGATCACCGGCATGCCGAACCCGAAATGCCCACGCTGGGCCAGCGCCTCGCCGATGCGGCCCATGCCGATAATCCCCAGCGTCTTGCCATGTACATCGGTGCCGAAATGCGCCGGACCGATGTTGCGGCTCCATTGGCCGCTGCGCACCATGTTCGCCAGTTCCACCACACGCCGGGCAGCCGCGAGGATCAGCGCGAAACCGGTGTCGGCGGTGGTTTCGGTAAGCACGTCCGGGGTGTTGCTCAGGAGGATCTGGCGTTGGTTCAGGTAATCGATGTCGTAGTTGTCGACGCCCACCGAGACGCTGGCGATGGCTTGCAGTTGCGGCGCCAGATCCAATAACGCCGCATCAAGTTTCAGGCTGGCGCCGAGCAAACCGTGGGCACGGGGCAGGGCGTCGCGCAGTTGCATGACACCGTCGGCGTCGAGGCTGTCGATCAGCGTCACTTCGCACTGCTCTTGCAGACGCGCCATCAGCGCGGGCGAAAGTTTCTTGTACAACACGACCTGTTTTTTCATGGCAAAAGTCTCTTCAGGAATGCGCTGGCACGGCACGCGTGGCAACGGCTTTGGCAACGACGCGATCACTGGCGCCGGGCTTGAGAAAAATAGTCAGCACCACCGACAGCAGCAGCGCGCCGCTCATCAGCAGGTACGAAGCGCCGGGCGAACCGGTGGAGCTGTTCAAGTAACCGACCAGATACGAGCCGCCGAACGAACCGAGCGCGCCCATGCTGTTGATCAGCGCCATCGCGCCACCGGCAACGTTGGCCGGGAGAATCTCCGGGACGATGGCAAAGAACGGCCCGTAAGGTGCGTACATGCAGGCGCCGGCAATCACCAGCAGCGTGTACGACCACCAGAAATGTTCAGCGCCCAGTGCGTAAGAACCGTAAAACGCAATGGACGCGATCAGCAGCGGCGGCCAGACAAAACGTTTGCGCTTCTGCAACTTGTCCGAACCCCACGACACCAAAAGCATGCCGATCACCGCCGCCAGGTACGGCAGCGCCGACAACCAGCCGGCCTCGATCATGTCCATTTGCGCGCCGGCCTTGAGGATCGACGGCAGCCACAGCACAAAGCCGTAAACGCCGATGCTCCAGCAGAAAAACTGCAGCGCGAGAATGATCACCTTCGGCGAACGGAACGCCTCGGCGTAGTTCTTCACCGCTTTGATGCCGACCTGTTCGGCAGCGAGTGCGCTTTCCAGATCCTGCTTTTCCTGATCATTGAGCCACTTCGCCTGAGCCGGACGATCATCGGCCAGACGCCACCAGATAAACGCCCACAGCACCGCCGGCAGGCCTTCGATGATGAACATCCAGCGCCAACTGAAATGCTGCACCAGATAACCCGAAACCACTGACATCCACAGCATGGTCACCGGGTTGCCGAGGATCAGAAAAGTGTTGGCCCGCGAGCGTTCGGCACGGGTGAACCAGTGGCACAGGTAGACCAGCATTGCCGGCATGACAGCGGCTTCGACGACACCGAGCATGAAGCGGATGACGATCAGCCAATAGGCATTGGAGACCACGCCGGTCAACGTGGCGAGACCGCCCCAGAGAATCAGGCTGACGAAAATCAGTTTCTTCACGCTGTGCTTTTGCGCGTAGATCGCACCGGGCACCTGGAAAAAAAAGTAACCGAGGAAGAACAGTGCACCGAGCAGCGATGACAGGCCCGGGGTAATCATCAGGTCTTCGGCCATGCCCGAGGCGGCGGCAAAACCGTAGTTGGCGCGATCGAGATACGCCAGGCTGTAGGTGATGAACACGATCGGCATGATGTACCACCAGCGGCGGGTGGCGAGGGTTGCGGTTTTCATGGGTCTTGCTCCTGAGCTTGTTGTTTTTGTCGCAGCAGGTTCAATAAATCGGTTGCCTGTCAGGGCCTCATCGCTGGCAAGCCAGCTCCCACAGGGATCTCGGGTATGTCAAAGATTGCATTTCCACCACCAACCCTTGTGGGAGCTGGCTTGCCAGCGATGGCGGCCTCAAATTCGCTGAAGAGTTCGGCCCGGGTCGGAAGGCCCTCCATATCCCCGCGACTCTGCACCGCCCGACTGCCAATCCAGTTCGCGCGCTGCACCGCCTCGGCAAAACCCTGATGCTCCAGCAGGGCGCTGATCATCCCCACCGCAAAGCCGTCACCGGCACCGACCGTGTCGACGACATTGGTTACCGGCACACCCGCGACAAAACCCTGATCCAGATGCGTTCGGTAATACGCACCCTGCGGGCCAAGTTTGATCGCCACCGCTTCGGCACCTTGATCGAGATAAAACGCAGCAATGTCCGCCGGGTCTTCGAAACCGGTCAGCAAACGGCCTTCACTCAAACCCGGCAGCACCCAATGGGCGAGGGCGGCGAGGCGGTTGATCTCGGTGATCATTTCGCGCTCGCTGGCCCACAGGCTTGGGCGCAGATTGGGGTCGAAGGACACGCTGCGCCCGGCATTGCGCATGCGGGTCATCAGTTCAAAGGACATCTCCCGCGTCGAGGCTGAGAGCGCCGGTGGGATGCCCGTGGCATGCAGATGACGAGCGCTCAGCAGATTGGTCGTAATCGACTGCGGCGACAAATGACTGGCCGCCGAACCGCGCCGGAAATACTCGACCTGCGGATCGCTGCCATCGTCATTGCGGGACTTGAACTGGAAACCGGTCGGGTGTTGTTTATCGACATCGACATGGCTGCAATCCAGGCCTTCCTTGATCAAGGTCTGCACCACAAAGCGCCCGAGCGAATCGTTACCGACGCGGCTCAGCCATGCGACGTTGAAACCCAGACGCGAAAGCCCGATGGCGACATTGCTGTCAGCCCCGGCGATGCGCTTGTGGAAGTGCTCGACGGCGGCCAGATCACCGGTCTGCTCAGCGACCAGCATCGCCATGGTTTCACCGAACGAGAGAATATCGATCTCAGACATGAGCAGGCTCCAGGCGGGATTGGCCGAGGCGGGCGAGCGCGGCGACGTGCTCGCTGGTCAGTTGCACCAGATCTTCGCCCTGCAATGGGTATTCGGCGGCGCGCATAACGCCTTGGGCCATGTGCCGCAACAGTTGTTCCCACAGGTGTAAGTCGCTGATGGCGGGAGGCACCGCGACCAGTTTGCCGTCAGCGCGACGGGCCACGGCTTTGCAATGCACATAACCGACATATCGGCCGAGCAGGCGGGCGGCGCTGGCGGCGGACTGGTCTTGCCACTGCCAGTTGCCGATGTCGAAAGTCATTTTGATTGGCAGGTTGTGCTGCTCGACGGCAGCGAAGAAACGCTGAAATGGCTCGATGCGCCCGCCGTGTAAAGTCTGGTCGTTTTCCACCAGCAACTGCACTGGGCTGCGTTTCAAACGCTCGGCCAAAGTTTGCAGATCGTTGGTGTCGGTGAAGTAGCCGAGAGAAACCTTGAGCCACTTTGAGCCGAATGCTTCGGCCTGTTGCAGCGCGGTGATCAACTCGGGATTAGGCTGCGCCTGCCCGGCCAGCCACAGTTCGGTGGGGGAGGAATAGATGCTTTGCAGGCCCTGCGCCTCGGAGGCCTGAGCCAGTTGCGCAGGGTCTTCACGCGTCAGCAGCTCTTCGCGCCACTCGATGCGATTGGCCCCGGCCGCAGCCAGAACAGCGATGAAAGCATCCTGCCCACGCTGGCGCACAAGCTCGGCGCCGTAGCTGGACAGACTGATGGAAACGGCGGGTTTATTCATTGTTATTGACCTCTGAAACCGGTTTCATTTTTGTTCAAAAAAATATCAGGTGTTTCTGTGTTGTCCTTTTGGGCCTCATCGCTGGCAAGCCAGCTCCCACAGTGTTCGGGTCGTACACAAGGCTTGGTACACCTCTAAACCTGTGGGAGCTGGCTTGCCAGCGATAGCGTCAGCTCAGACACCGCCAACCTCACGGGTTGACCCACGCTCCACCAGCACCGGCGCAAAATCCACCACCCGTGCCACCTCCTCATCCCCACGCAGGCGCTTGAGCAGACACTCAAACGCCCGCGCACCAATCTCCTGCGTCGGCTGAGCCAGCGCGGTAATCCCGCTGCCCACCAACGGATACCAATCCAGATCATCTAGGGCAATCAGCCCGACATCCTCGAACAATCGGCAACCCATTTGGCGTAACGCAGTCGTCGCAGCCAGCGCCGCTACGCCATTGGCGCAAAACAGCGCTTTCGGACCATTACCGGGTGTGTTTAAAAAGGTTTGAAGTTGCGCGTTCAGAGCGTCGCCGGTTTCCAGCACCGCCCCGGTCAGGGCCGACCGCTGGGCAATCTGTGCCTGAAAGCTGCTGACCCGTTCGATTCGCGAACTGGTGCCGTCAAAGGGTTCAGTCACCAGCATCAGATCCCGATAACCACGTTGCTGCAGATGCATAAGCGCCATTTCCACAGCTTGCGGGTTGTTCAGTCCGACCATGTCGCTGTCGAGCCCGTCGACCTTGCGATCCACCAGCACCAGCGGCATCTCGCGGCGCAACTCGTGCAACTCGTCGCGATGATGCCCCAGCGTGTTCACGATCAGCCCCTCGATGTTGTAAGAGCGCAACAGCGCCAAGTGCTGGCGTTCCTGCTCGTCATCGCGGTCGGTGTTGCACACCACCAGGCTGTAGCCGTGCGCACGGCAGGCGGTTTCCACCCCGTGCATTACGGCGATCGAATAAGGGTTGCGGATATCGGCCACCAGCATGCCGATCAGGCGTGTACGCCCACGTTTCAGGCCGCGAGCCATTTGGTTGGGGCGATAGCCGAGTTCCGCGATGGCCTGCTCGATGCGCAGGGCAATGGCATCGGAGAGCAGGGCGCGGTCCTCGCCGATGAAGCGCGAGACGCTGGCTTTGGATACGCCAGCGCGTTCGGCGACATCAAGCATGGTCACGCGGCTGCGCTGGGCGGCGGAGAAGTCGTTCACGGTCTGAAACCTTGTTATTGGATTTATAGGCTCAACGTCTGCATGCAGCGCTGAAACCGGTTTCAGGAAACACCAAAAACAAATCTTCCGTCAAGTGAATGATCACCAGCGGTCTTTGTGTCGCCGACGGGCGGGATCGCGTCAGCCGAACAAACCCGCGGCGATATTGATCGAAAATCCCAGAATCGCGGTGTTGAACACGAAGCCGATCAACGATTGCGCCAGTACGATTTTGCGGATATCGCGGGTGGCCACGCCGACATCTGCAGTTTGCACGGCGACGCCGATGGTGAAGGAGAAGTACAAGAAGTCCCAATAGTTGGGGGTAGTCAGCCCCTCGGCGAAGCGCAACGCCGGCTCTTTGCCATTCCAGGTGTAATACAACCTGGCGTAGTGCACGCAGAAAATCACCCCGATCAGCAGCCACGAGCCGATCACCGTCAGCCCGGTGAAACCGTAGTGCAGCAGTTTGCGCGTGGTTTCGAGGTCCTTGCTGCCAGCCAGCTCGAAGGTGATGGTCGCCAAACTCGCCAGCGCGGCGATGCACACCACGAACAGCACCAGCCCGGCATTTTCGTCTTCGACTTCAGCGATGCGTTTGACGTCCGGGGCCTTGGCGCGCACGGTCAGCCAGAACATCAGGATCAGGTAAGTCCAGACGCCAGCGTTCCAGCCGATGAGGATTTTGCTGACGATGGAATCGGCGGGGACCAGGAGACCGGTGGCAAGGCCGAGGAGGGCGGCGGCAGACAGGCGAGGGTGGGTGCGGGCGAGGAAGCGCATGGGGACTCACGTTGGTGAACTGTCTCTGCACCATAGCGTACGCAACCCTGCTTTTGTAGGAGCTGCCGAAGGCTGCGATCTTTTGATCTTCTAAAAGCAAAGTCAAAAGATCGCAGCCTGCGGCAGCTCCCACAGTTTGGATCAGTGGGGTTTGGTGAATCGTTGTACGAGTTTCATGACCACGACGAAGAAGACCGGCACGAAGATCACCGCCAGCGTTGCGGTAATCATCCCGCCGATCACGCCAGTACCGATCGCCTGTTGGCTCGCCGAGCTGGCGCCGGTGGCAATGGCCAATGGCACCACGCCAAGAATGAACGCCAGCGACGTCATCACGATCGGCCGCAGACGCAAACGCGCCGCCTGCAACGTTGCATCGATCAGGTCGTGACCTTCGTCATACAGGCTCTTGGCGAACTCGATGATCAGGATCGCGTTCTTCGCCGACAGACCGATGATGGTGATCAGGCCAACCTTGAAGAACACATCATTGGGCATCCCGCGCAACGTCACCGCCAGCACCGCGCCGAGCACACCCAGCGGCACCACCAGCAACACCGAAGTCGGAATCGACCAGCTCTCGTACAGCGCCGCCAGACACAGGAACACCACCAGCAGCGAAAGACCGAGCAGGATCGGCGCCTGATTGCCAGACAAGCGTTCCTGCAACGACAGGCCGGTCCATTCCTGACCCAGACCTTTCGGCCCCTGTGCAACGAGACGTTCGATTTCCGCCATGGCTTCGCCGGTACTGTGCCCCGCTGACGGTTCACCGGAAATCGCAATCGCCGGATAGCCGTTGTAACGGGTCAACTGCGCCGGGCCCTGAATCCAGTTGGCCTGTACGAATGCAGACAGCGGCACCATGTGCCCGGCGTTGTTGCGCACGTGCATTTTCAGCAGATCGGCCACCTGGCTACGTTGATCACCTTCGGCTTGCACGACAACGCGCTGCATGCGCCCCTGATTGGGGAAGTCGTTGATGTAGCTGGAGCCGACCGCAGTGGACAGCACGTTGCCGATGTCGGCAAACGAGACGCCCAGGGCATTGGCCTGTTTACGATCCACGACCAATTGCACCTGCGGCGCTTCGGCCAGTGCGCTTTCACGCACGTTCATCAGCACTTTGCTCTTCTCGGCGGCCGCGAGCAGTTCAGTTCGCGCTTGCATCAAGGTCGCATGGCCAAGACCACCGCGATCCTGCAAGCGGAACTCGAACCCGCTGGACGTGCCGAGGCCATCCACGGGCGGTGGCAGTACCGAGAACGCCATGGCGTCCTTGATTTCACTCAGCGCGATGTTGGCGCGATCGGCAATCGAGCTGGCGGAATCATCACTGCCACGCTGTGACCAGTCCTTCAGCGTCGAGAATGCCAAAGCCGCGTTCTGGCCACTACCGGAGAAGCTGAAACCGAGAATCACCACACTGTCACTGATCCCTGGCTCGCCGGCGTTATGCGCCTCAAGCTGTTCAGCCACCGCCACCGTACGATTCTTGGTGGCGCCGGGCGGCAGTTGAATGTCGGTGATGGTGTAACCCTGATCTTCCACCGGCAGGAACGAAGAGGGCAGGCGCGCGAAGCACAGACCCAACCCGATCAGCAGCACCACGTAGATCAGCAGATAACGACCGCTGCGTTTCAGCGCATAGCCGACCCAGCCCTGATAACGATCGGTCAGGCGCTCGAAGCGGCGGTTGAACCAGCCGAAGAACCCGGACTTTTCATGATGCTCACCCTTGGCAATCGGCTTGAGCAGTGTCGCGCACAGTGCCGGCGTGAGGGTCAGGGCGAGGAACGCCGAGAACAGAATCGACGTCGCCATCGATAGCGAGAACTGCTGGTAAATCACCCCGACCGAACCTTGCATGAACGCCATCGGAATAAACACCGCGACCAGCACCAGGGTGATGCCGATGATCGCGCCGGTGATCTGCGTCATCGCCTTGCGCGTGGCTTCCTTGGGCGACAGGCCCTCGGTGGCCATGATCCGTTCGACGTTCTCCACCACGACAATCGCGTCGTCGACCAGAATGCCGATGGCCAGCACCATGCCGAACATGGTCAGCACGTTGATCGAGAAGCCCAGCGCGAGCATGGTCGCGAATGTACCCATCAACGCCACTGGCACCACCAGTGTCGGGATCAGCGTGTAACGCACGTTCTGCAGGAACAGGAACATCACCGCGAACACCAGCAACATCGCTTCGCCCAAGGTGTAAACCACTTTGGTGATCGAGACTTTGACGAACGGCGAGGTGTCGTACGGAATCTTGTATTCCACGCCCGCCGGGAAGTAGCGCGCCAGCTCATCCATCTTCGCCCGCACCAGCGTTGCAGTGTTCAGCGCATTGGCGCCCGGCGACAGTTGAACGCCGACAGCGGTGGACGGCTTGCCATTGAGGCGCGTGCCGAACTGATATTCCTGGCTGCCAATTTCGACCCGCGCGACGTCACCGATGCGCACGGTCGAGCCGTCGCGATTGGCTTTCAGCACGATGTCGGCGAACTCTTGCGGCGTCGACAACTGACCCTTTACCAGAATGGTCGCGGTGATTTCCTGGTTCGACGGATTGGGCAGGTCGCCGATGCTGCCGGCGGAGACCTGAGCGTTTTGCGCGACGATGGCTTCATTGACGTCAGCCGGCGTCAGGTTGAAAGCGATCAGCTTCTGCGGATCGATCCAGATGCGCATGGCCCGCTCGGCGCCATACAACTGCGCCTTGCCGACGCCCTCCAGACGCTTGATCTCGTTCATCACGTTGCGCGCCAGATAATCACTGAGCGCCACGTCATCGAGCTTGCCGTCGCTGGAGGTCAGGGTGATCAGCAGGAGAAAACCGGAAGAGACTTTTTCGACCTGCAAGCCCTGTTGATTGACTGCCTGCGGCAGACGCGACTCGACGACCTTGAGGCGGTTCTGCACATCGACCTGCGCCAGCTCCGGGTTGGTGCCCGGCTGGAACGTGGCTTTGATCGTCGCGCTGCCGAGGCTGCTCTGCGATTCGAAGTACAGCAGGTGATCGGCGCCGTTGAGCTCTTCCTCGATCAGGCTGACCACACTTTCATCGACGGTCTGCGCCGAGGCGCCGGGATACACGGCGTAGATTTCGATCTGCGGCGGGGCGACGTCGGGGTATTGCGCCACCGGCAACTGCGGGATGGCCAGCGCACCGGCCAACAGGATGAACAACGCGACGACCCAGGCAAACACCGGGCGGTCGATAAAGAACTGCGGCATAGAAAAGCGTCCTGCTTACTGACCAGAGGTCTGGGCAAGTGGAAGAGGGGTGTCGTCGATCTGCACGGTTTCGCCGGGACGGGCATGTTGCAGGCCTTCGATGACAATGCGGTCGCCGGGCTTGAGGCCGCCGGTGACGATCCAGCGATTGTTCTGCACCGCGCCCAGTTGCACCGGTTGCTCGGCGACGCGCATTTGCTCATCGACGGTCAGCACCTGGGCAATGCCGGCGCTGTCGCGCTGCACGGCGCGTTGCGGCACGGTGATGCCGTTCTGAATGGTTGCCTGCTCGAGACGCACGCGAATGAAACTGCCCGGCAGCAAATCCAGGTCCGGGTTGGGGAATTCGCTGCGCAGGATGATCTGGCCAGTGCCCGGGTCGACCGTGATGTCGCTGAACAGTAATTTGCCCGGCAGCGGATAAAGGCTGCCGTCATCCTGAATCAGCGTGGCTTTGACCTGATCCTGGCCGACTTCCTGCAACTGCCCGGAGCGGAACGCGCGGCGCAGTTCGTTGAGTTCACGGGTCGACTGGGTGAGGTCGGCGTGAATCGGGTTGAGCTGCTGGATCAGCGCCAGTGGTGTGGTTTCGTTCTGCCCGACCAGTGCGCCTTCGGTGACCAGTGCACGACCGACACGCCCGGAAATCGGCGCGGTGACGGTGGCGTAACCGAGGTTCAGTTTTGCGCGTTCGACGGCAGCCTTGTTGGCCGCAACGTCAGCGGCGGTTTGCCGGGCATTGGCGCGGGCGTTGTCGTAGTCCTGGCCGCTAATGGCTTGGTCATCGATCAACTGGGCATAGCGCTGCTCTTGCAGTTTGGCCTGGAACGCATTGGCCTCGGCCTTACGCAGGGCGGCTTCGGCGCTGTCGAGGTCAGCCTTGAACGGTGCCGGGTCGATGCGGAACAGCACGTCGCCCTTTTTCACGTCGCTGCCTTCGCGGAAGGTGCGCTGCAAGACCACTCCGGCCACCCGTGCGCGCACTTCGGCAATTCGCGGCGCGGCGATGCGGCCGCTGAGTTCGCTGCTGAGCGTCAGGGGATGCGCTTCGATCGTCTCGATGCGCACCGTGGCCGGTGGCGTCTGATCCTCTGCCTTCGAGGACGAATCACAGGCGCTCAGTGTCAGCGCCATCGCGATCAGGCCGAGCCCGGCCAGCAGTTTGTTCGACATGTACAACCCCCAATATTGATGTCCGCATCCTACGGGCAGACGCCGAGATTAGCGGTGAAGCTTTGTAGGCGCTGTGTGAAATTGTGTAAGGGTTTTGCTCAGGGATGGGCGAGGGCGTATATCCTTCAGGTCTTGAAATTTATTGCGACAGATAGACAGCTTTCGCGAGCAGGCTCGCTCCCACAAGGAATCGCATTCCAAGTGTGGGAGCGAGCCTGCTCGCGAATGGGCCTTATCAGTCGCCACAGCACTTTCTGGATCACCCATGCCCAACATCCTCCTGGTCGAAGACGACACCGCCCTCGCCGAACTGATTTCCAGCTACCTGGAGCGCAACGGTTATTCCGTCAGCGTGATCGGCCGTGGTGACCACGTGCGCGAACGGGCGCGGGTCAATCCGCCGGATCTGGTGATTCTCGACCTGATGCTGCCCGGCCTCGACGGCCTGCAAGTCTGCCGTTTACTGCGTGCCGATTCAGCGACATTGCCGATCCTGATGCTCACCGCCCGCGACGACAGCCACGATCAGGTTCTGGGCCTGGAAATGGGCGCCGACGATTACGTCACCAAACCTTGCGAACCGCGCGTGTTGCTGGCACGGGTGCGCACCCTGTTGCGCCGCAGCAGCCTCGGCGAACCGCTGACCGCCAATGACCGCATCCTCATGGGCAATCTGTGCATCGACCTGTCCGAGCGCACCGTGACCTGGCGTGATCAACCGGTCGAGTTGTCCAGCGGTGAGTACAACCTGCTCGTGGTCCTGGCCCGTCACGCCGGCGAAGTGTTAAGCCGCGATCAGATCCTGCAACGCCTGCGCGGTATCGAATTCAACGGCACTGACCGTTCGGTGGACGTGGCGATTTCCAAGCTGCGCCGCAAGTTCGACGACCACGCCGGCGAAGCGCGCAAGATCAAGACCGTGTGGGGCAAGGGCTATTTGTTCAGCCGTTCCGAGTGGGAATGCTGAGCTGATGTTTCGCATCCTGTTTCGCCTGTATCTGGTGACGATCGTCTCGTACAGCGCGGCGATCTATCTGGTGCCGGATCTGGTGGTCATGGCGTTCCGCGATCGCTTCGTCACCTACAACCTCGACTATTCGCGCGGCCTGCAATCGCTGATTACCCGCCAGTTTCATGCAGTGCCGCATGAGCAGTGGCCGGCGCTGGCGGCGTCGATGGACAAGGATTTCCAGCCGCTGCACATCGTCCTGGCGCGCATCGACGATGCCGAGTTCACTGCCATCGAGCAGCAGCGCCTGCGCCGTGGCGAAAACGTTGTGCGTATCGGCGACTGGGGCTGGCGCACGCTGGCGGTGACGCCGCTGGATGACACCACCGCTGTGCAAATGGTCGTGCCGCCGGATCCGATGGACGTCAATCTGTTGTACTGGAGTATCAACGTGCTGATCGGCGCGAGCCTGCTCGCCTGCCTGCTGATGTGGTTGCGCCCGCACTGGCGTGATCTGGAACGCCTCAAAGGCACCGCCGAACGCTTCGGTAAAGGCCATTTGAGCGAACGCACGAAAATCGCCGAGAGCTCCAACATCGGCAGCCTCGCCAATGTTTTCGACACCATGGCCGGCGACATCGAAAACCTGCTCAACCAACAACGCGATTTGCTCAACGCCGTGTCCCATGAACTGCGCACGCCGTTGACGCGTCTGGACTTTGGCCTGGCCCTGGCCCTGTCCGATGACTTGCCGACCGCCAGCCGCGAGCGCTTGCTGGGACTGGTCGCGCACATTCGCGAGCTGGATGAGTTGGTGCTGGAGTTGCTTTCCTACAGCCGTTTGCAGAACCCGGCGCAACTGCCGGAGCAGGTCGAGGTGTCGCTGGACGAGTTCATCGACAGCATTCTGGGCAGTGTCGATGAAGAGCTGGAATCACCGGAGATCGTTATCGACGTGTTGCTGCACGGTCAGCTCGAACGCTTCTCCCTCGACCCACGCCTGACCGCGCGGGCAATCCAGAACCTGCTGCGCAACGCCATGCGCTATTGCGAAAAGCGCATTCAGATTGGCGTGCAGGTCAATGCCGCGGGCTGCGAGATCTGGGTCGATGATGACGGCATCGGCATTCCCGATGACGAGCGGGAGCGAATTTTCGAGCCGTTCTATCGACTTGATCGCAGTCGTGATCGCGCCACCGGCGGGTTTGGCCTGGGCCTGGCGATCAGCCGCCGCGCATTGGAGGCGCAGGGCGGCACGTTGACCGTAGAGTCCTCCCCGCTGGGCGGGGCACGGTTCCGGTTGTGGTTGCCCAATAACGCCTGAGCCACATGACGCTGAAAATATCCCTGTGGGAGCGAGCCTGCTCGCGAAAGCGTCGAGTCAGTCAACGCATACTTGGCTGACATACCGCCTTCGCGAGCAGGCTCGCTCCCACAGGGGATTGTGTTGTTCAGACCAGTTCTGTGGATTGAATCAACCCGACCCCGGCACTTTGCATCCGCTCAATCGCTGCCGCCAGTGATCCATTCAGATCGATCGCCCGGCACGCATCCAGCACCACGTAGGCATTGAACCCCGCCGCCCGTGCATCCAGCGCCGAAAACATCACGCAGAAATCCAGTGCCAGCCCCACCATGTAGACCGTATCGATCCCGCGCTCTTTGAGGTAGCCGGCCAGCCCTGTGGTGGTTCGACGATCGGCTTCCAGAAAGGCCGAATAGCTGTCGATATCAGGATTGCAGCCCTTGCGAATGATCAACTGGGCATGAGGCAAGTCGAGTCCCCGGTGAAACTCGGCCCCTGCTGTCGATTGCACACAGTGGTCGGGCCAGAGTGTCTGCTCGCCATAAGGCAACTGGATGACATCGTAGGGCTGGTGACCGGGATGACTGGAGGCGAATGAGGCATGGCCGGTGGGGTGCCAATCCTGTGCAACGACGACCTGGGTGAACTGACGGGCGAGCCGGTTGATCAACGGCACGATCAGATCACCTTCCGGTACCGCTAATTGGCCGCCGGGTGTGAAGTCGTTTTGAACGTCGATCACCAGTAAGGCAGTGCGAGACGAAATCGCCATCGGGGGAGTACTCCTGGAATATGACTTTCTTCGGCGTGGAAGTAACGTTTCTCTTGGCACAAAACGACTGCTCAACGAATTCAGGCGTGGGATAAGCCGCTCTACGATTGCTGCGAATGGCGCCGGCTTTCGTTCGCCTTTTGCGATCACTCCGACCAATGGTAGCGTTTTTACCGGTTTTACAGGGTTCACCTGTCAGATCTGACAGTAGGCAACCGCGGGCGATGGGTGTTTCATGCGCAGGACAAGAACCCCTGCTTCCGATCGTATCGGACCCTGTTCCCGAAGGATGATCACTATGGACGTCAAGACCCTTGAAAAACCGCGAATTGCCGGCATGAGTCAGCCGGTCCCGGGGCCAGAAAATGCAGATGCAGGGCTGCCTCTGGCACTGACTTATCTGTACCCGGAAGGGGTGAAGGTGTTCATCGAACCCGCCACTACCGCGCAGGACAATGACGTCTATGCCGTGCGTTTGAACGGAGAACGGGTTGCGGAGAAACCCATCGCCACCGGCGAGGCCTCTCAACGGGTAATCGTCTATGTGGCTGCGGACAAATGGAAGAGTCCGCTGAATGTTCTTGATTACGGGATAGAGCGAGATGGCGTGGAGCTCGAAGCTTCGGCGCCGTTGACGGTTATTTATCACGACAAGCGTCCGGGTAACGTGGACCGTTTTCCTGAGGAGGAAGGCCATTCCGAACTGGTGTTTGATGTGGCTCCGGATGCGCTGGATGAAGGTGTAGACGCCGAGCGTGCGCGTACAGGCGTAAGCATCAGCGTTACCTACCCGATAATGAGAGCGTTCGACACCATCGTATTGTATTGCAATGGTAAAACCTTCAGTCATGTGGTCAGTGAGGAAGCGGCGGATCAGCAGCGGCCCATCCAGATGACCATCGATGAGGCGACCTTTCGCACGGCCGGTGACAGTGCGCACTTTGAAGTGCGTTACACGGTATTTGATCGTGTGGGTAACAGTCCGGATGTCAACAGTCCGAACTCGGCCAGCCAGTATCTGTACGTCAACCTGAATGGCACCTGGTATGACCCGCCGATCCTCAGCGAGGACCCCGATGATCCTGACGATGACGCCAGCAGCGTCGAACTGGAAAAACTGGCTGGCGAACCGGCAATTGCACAAATCTATGTATCGCGCAGTTGGCTCAGAGACGATGAAATCCGTTTGACGGGGCGCTTCTATGCTAAGGACGGAGCGTTACTGGAACATTTGACGCTGACCGAAAAAGTGAAGAATGCACCGTTTTCCTACTCGATCCCTGTGCCTTACGCTGCGTTTGCTGCCGCCGCGAAGGGACATGCAGTGTTTTCGTATCAGCGCGTCAGCCAGGGGGTCGAACTCGACCGCTCCTATGTCCTGAAAACCAGTATCACCGGCGAGCCCGCTGCGACCCTTTTACCACCTGCACTGGTGGGCTCCGGTTACCTGATCGATCCTCTGGATTTGCCCAACGGTGTGACAGCCCGAGTCGAATACCTGGAGGATCAACCCGGTGACAAAGCGCGGCTGTTGGTCCAAGGCATAACCGGGCCGGGCTCGCCAGTCTTTGTTCCAAGCGCCTTCAACAAGAACCACCGGGCCAACTTTCTGATCGAGTCTTCAGTGCTGGCGGCCAGTCATGGCAAGACAATCCAGCTGTCATGGGAGTTGCTGCGAGGTGCGGCCCCTCAACCCTCCGCGCACCGTGACGTGGTGATCAAGCGGATCGAGGATCGGGATCGACGGCTGCCCACACCCGATATCCCTCAGGCGAGCAACGGGATACTTGATCTGGGTGATTTTACCGGTGGTGCGCAGGCGCAATGTGCGGTGTGGCCATTGATGGCGGAGGGGCAATTGCGTTGGTTTCGTTTGCACGGCACAGATATCAACGGTGACAGTTACACGATTGTCCTCGCCGAGGCTGCTCCAGTGACAGCGCCGGAAAAACACAGCGGGCTGGATAATGCGTTGCCTCGCAGCGAACTCCGGAAACTCAAACCGGGTACGTCCGTGCGCATGGAGTTGAAAGTTGCCTATGACGGGCTCAATGACGAAACCACTGCAGTGGTGTTCAATTCGCCGACATTCACCGTGCTGAATTCTCCCGCGACGTTAATGGAAGATTTCACCGGCGTGCCGAATCAGACGGCACGACAAGGCGCAATCATGGAAACGCCCACTATGCAGATCACGTTCAAATCCGGTGACGGCGAATGCGCGATCATGCCTCGTTCCGACATCGGTCAATCCTTTCCCGGTCGAATCGATGGTCAGGTACTGAGCATCGGCCGCGACGCCTTTGGCGAGGCCGCGCAGGTAGTGGAAATAAAACTGAAGAATGCCTGCTCGCGAATCAGTTTTTTTCATTTAAGCGTTAACTATGAGGACAGCACCGTGGCTTACTACACCAGCAACGGGGAGCTCTTGGGGCGTCAGGCGTTAGGTTCGTCCTACGGCACACCGGTCAATGTTGCCTTTGATGCACCGGGGATCGCACGACTTGAGTTCCATAGTCCGAAACCTGACTGGTTTTCCCTTGACTCCTTTAAAGTGGATGCCTAGTGCCGTCAGACCAGTTCCGCCAACTTGAACTTGCGGTCAAGGCACTAGCCGATGGATCGCGATTTCAACAGCGTTGCGCTCTGCTCAAGTGCAGCCGCCGGAACGTGTCCGATCAACATCCAGGCATGTTCATGCTCTGTCCAGAACACTACGTTCATCTCGTGTCGACGTTCATGCTCAAGCGCTCGGCTACCCTGGTTCGAGCGCGTGACGCATAACGCCAGAGGCCCATGCCTGGCATCGAGGTACATGATCTGTGCGATCGGCACACCGTCGTATTCGAGCACTTGTGCGCGTTTGAATTCGGCACCCGGCAGTTTCAACGTGGCGGGTGAGAGATTCAGGCCCAGACGCGCATCAACCGTGCGCAGTTGCGCGCGTTGGGAGGCTTCGTCGGTGGGCAGGTGATCAAGCGTTTGCGGCACATACAGCGCCATGTAATCGGCCACCAATGCGCGCCAGTTGTTCGATTGCGCGGCGTGCCAGCCGAGGAATAACCGGTCGGCCAACCCGCCTCCGGCCAACAGCGCTGCGGCCGCGCCACCGATAAACCAGCGGCGACTCAGCCCAGGCTTTTCTGGCGAAGGAATGGCATCCAGCCGCGCTTGCAGTCGATCCAGCGGCGCCTGTTGCGCCAGCTCGTCATAGGCGTTCTTGTACGGCAGATTACTGCGGCTCAGCCATTGCACGCGCAGACTCAGCAGCGAGTCTTCGGCAATGGCATTGTCGAGCTGATCGCGGTACTCACGGTCGAGTTCGCCATCGAGGTAGGCGACCAGTTGCTCATCCGAAGGTGTGTTCATGAACGGTCTCCTTCGGTGGATTTCGGCACTGCCTGCAACGGCGGGTATTCGGCGAGTTTGAGGCGGGCGGTGGCCAGACGGCTCATCACAGTGCCGATCGGCACTTGCAGGATTTCAGCGACTTCGCGGTAGGACAAACCCTCGACATAGGCCAGATACACGGTTTCGCGCTGGGTTTCGGGCAGCGCATCGACGCGGCGGATCACTTGCGCGGCCATCACGTGAGTCTGCGCGGCGTACTCACCATCGAACGCCAGTTGGCCATCGGCATCGACCTGTCCTGTCCCCTGACGCACGCGCCTGGCGCGCACTTCGTTGAGCCAGATCGAATGCAGAATGCTCAATAACCAGCGATCCATGCGCGTGCCGGCGTTGTATTGACTAGCGCGCTCCAGCGCCCGCACACACGTGGCCTGCACCAGATCCTCGGCCAAATGCCGATTGCGCGACAGCAACAAACCGTAGCGCCACAGTCGCGCCAGATGCTGTCCGAGTTCTGCTCTGAATGCCTGATCGTTGACGATGATGGCGGCCCTTATATGTGCTCAGGTTTTCGATGAATCGTTGATGGCTTCGGCCAGGTCCTGGTATTCCTCGCAGGACATACCGCAAATCGATTTGATCTGCTGCAACTGTTCCTGCGCCAGATCGACGCGACCTTTGATCACATAGGCCTCGCCGAGGTATTCGCGCACTTGCGCGTACTGCGGATCGAGCTTCACCGATTGCAGGTAATAACTGATGCCTTCGTCAGTGCGCCCCAGTTTGCGTGTGGCATAACCGCGATAGTTGAGGGCCTTGGCAGTGTTCGGTTGTTTCAGTGTATCGAGCAGTGCCAGGGCTTCTTCGTAGCGTCCGGCCTTGGCTAGGCGATAGGCGTAATCGGTACGGTCAGCGTCCGGTAACAGGCTGCTGGTTTGCAGCACGCACTTCTGCGTTTTGCTGTCCCAGACCTGGCCTTTCGGGCATTCGGGTTTCTGCACCGGCGCTTCTTCATCACCATTGGCCAAGGCCAGTTGGCTGGACATCGCGGCGACCAGCAGCAACGGGGCGGCGAACATAACGGAACGGATAGTCATGGGCAAGGCTCCACAGGGGGTTATGTTTCACTTTGAACACCACAGCGTGAATTTTTATTCATTGCTTTATCAGTGACTGTTCAAGTTCAGCGTAAATTCAAGCGCTATGCTCGGGAGCGTCTGCCGTCGATCCGATGTTTTGCCGTAAGGAGCGTTGCCATGACCGACCAAATCCATCACTCAGCCGCTGCCGGCTACAAAACCGCCGCCGACACCTACGTCAAAGGGCGGCCGGACTATCCGCCGCAGGTCAGTGAGTGGTTGACCGCGACGCTGGGCCTGGATGGACATAAAACCGTGATCGATCTGGGTGCCGGCACCGGAAAATTCACCGGGCGTCTGGTAGCGACTGGCGCGCAAGTGATCGCGGTTGAGCCAGTGGCGCAAATGCTGGAAAAGCTCTCGGACGCCTGGCCTGAAGTGCTAGCCGTGAGCGGCACGGCGACTGACTTGCCGTTGCCCGACGCTTCCGTGGATGTGGTGATTTGCGCGCAAGCGTTTCACTGGTTCGCCAGCACCGAAGCACTGACGGAAATCGCCCGGGTGCTCAAGCCCGGTGGCAAGTTGGGGCTGATCTGGAACCTGCGCGACACCCAGATCAGTTGGGTGCCGAAACTGGATGCCATCGTCAACGCGCTGGAGGGCGACACGCCGCGTTACTACACCGGCGCCTGGCGCGAGGCCTTTCCGCACCCGGCGTTCGAGCCTCTGCAGGTCGAACGGTTTCACCATGGCCATACCGGCTCGCCGGAAGACGTGATCTTCAATCGAGTGCGCTCGACCAGTTTCATCGCCGCGCTGCCGGAGGCGCAGCGGGCGCAGATTGATGAGCAGATTCGCGCGTTGATTGCCGCCGAGCCGGAACTGCGTGGCAGAGATGTGCTGACGGTGCCGTATGAAACGGCTGCGTATGTCGCGGTGAGGCAGGGGTGAGGAAGCCGCGCTGTGAGAGGCGTTCGGCTGCCCGGATAGCGCATTATGTGTTGTCCGGGGTTCCGGACAGGCCAGTTGTCAAACCGCTGAATTTGAACACGCCTTTCTTAACGTCAACGGTCTTCTCTCCCGATTGGGTTTTACCGACAAACTCGATAGTCCCTTCCAGTCGGGGATCATCGACTGACGGGACAACCGTTAGAGTCATCTTGCCTGTCGTTGAAAAGTACGATGTCAAATCAGCCTGGTCACCAAACGCATAGCTGGCTCGATAGCTACGGTCCTCTTCGCTAAGAACATGATCGCCAGTGTTGGCGTCCTCAGGGACGTAGACACTCAGCCATGCATATTGAAGGCGAGGGGATTCAGAGATGACCTGCTCACCAAGGCCTTGCCAATAAGGCCCCTGATCAGGGAGGTATCCTTCGGTCAGACGCACCTTGCTCGCGTTGAACAGCGGGCGCCCACCTGCTTCCGTCTCCGCAGTAAATTCCCCTGTAGTGTTTTTCTCGAAATCACTCATCGCCAATGCTCCTGATGCATGAACTGAGTGGGAGCAAGCTCCCGGTGAGGACTCAAGTTACTGCATCAGGATGTACCGCATAACTGTCATAGTTGACAGTTGACATCGAGGTTGATGAGGCATTCTTGAACGAGCTACACCTAGCCCTTACTGACACCGCCCCCTGTGGGAGCGAGCCTGCTCGCGAAGTCAATCTCCCCGGCATCCGATAACCCGGATCAACCCACCCGAGCCAGATCCACCGCTTTCCTGTTGCGCTCGCGAACCCCACGCACGACCAGATACAACAACGGCCCGATCGACACAAACACCGCCGTCAGCAACAAATACGGCAGCACTGACCAGACCGACTGCCCACGCGAACGCGCATCCTTGACCATCCACACGCCCGCCAGCGTGGCCAGCAGATACAGATCAATCACCACCTGCGCGGTATCGGGCCGCGACATCAGGCTGATGCCGAAGTCGACCAATGACTGTTCAGCCTGGAGCATCACTGAAACGGTATAACCGCTGAACGCGAGCAAAGCCGTGAGGGGCAGGGCGATAGCCATCATGCAATCCTTCCTTGGTGTGATGAGAGAGTCGCCAGACTAACGTCGCCACGCAAAATTGGCCATTGACTTGCCAGCACCGTGCAGGCTAATTTCCAGTCCATGACTTCGACTGTATCGCGTTGCCAGCCAATGATTATTACCGCCATTCCTCATTTGGCGGGCTAGCTCACGACTGCAGCACCCAACCCGCCCTAGAGGCGGGTTTTTACTTTCTGTCTCCGGGGTTTTGAAAAATGTCAGGAGACGACCATGCCGCACAGCCCCGATCAGCAAACCCTGCTTGAGCACTACGTGAAAAAGATCCTCGCCGCGCCGGTGTACGACCTCGCGGTGCGCACGCCTTTGCAAGCGGCGCCGGCACTGTCGGAGGCGCTGGGCAACCGGATTCTGCTCAAGCGTGAAGACCTGCAACCGACGTTCTCCTTCAAGATCCGTGGCGCCTACAACAAATTGGTGCAATTGAGCGACGAACAGAGGGCGCGGGGGGTAATCACCGCATCGGCTGGCAATCACGCGCAAGGCGTGGCATTGGCAGCACGCGAACTGGGGATTGCAGCGACCATCGTCATGCCAGCGACAACGCCGGAATTGAAAGTGCTGGGTGTACGCAGTCGCGGCGCTGAAGCGTTGCTGCACGGCGAGAGTTTCCCGTTCGCACTGGCCCATGCGCTGCAACTGGCGCAACAGACTGGGCGCACCTTCGTTTCACCGTTCGATGACCCGGAAGTGATCGCCGGGCAGGGCACCGTGGCAATGGAAATCCTCCGCCAGCATCAAGGCACACTGGATGCGATTTTTATCCCGGTGGGCGGCGGCGGTCTGATCGCCGGCATCGCGGCCTACATCAAATACCTGCGTCCAGAAGTGCGGATCATCGGCGTCGAATCTGAACACTCCGCGTGCCTGAAGGCTGCATTGGAGGCGGATCAGCGCGTGGTGCTGCCCAATGTCGGCACCTTCGCCGATGGCGTGGCGGTAGCGCAGATTGGCGCGTTCGGGTTTGAGGTTTGCCGCTTTTGCGTCGACGAAGTCATCACCGTCAGCAACGACGATCTCTGCGCGGCGATCAAGAATATCTACGACGATACCCGCTCGATCACCGAACCGTCCGGCGCTTTGGCCGTGGCCGGGATCAAGCAGTACGTAGCGCGAACCGGGGTGCGCGAGCAGACATTCGTGGCGATCGACTCGGGCGCCAATATCAACTTCGACAGCCTGCGCCATGTCGCCGAGCGCGCCGCGATGTGCGGCGTCTCGGCATGATGAGGTTTACGGCAGCAATGGGCGCAGGAAGCTGCGCTCGTAGCTGACGATGAACTTCTTCTCGACCAGGCTGGCAACCAGTGCGGTGCTTTCCGGATCGGTCATCGCGATGTGCCGATAGCTTTCGTAATCCGCCAGCGACGGAAAACTGAACAGGCAATAAGCGATGTTGCTCGCGCCTTCGGACGGCAAAAAGTAGCCGTGATGGGTGCCGCCCAAGCGCTCGACGATGCCGAGCCAGGCCTTGGCGTAGGCCTCGAACTCAGGCAATTGGTAGGGATCAATGACATATCGGACGTGGCAGGTAATCAAACGAAGCACTCCTTGTTCCGGTTATTCCTGCAGGGCTGTACCGACTTTGTCCGACGCCGACCAGATGCGATAACGCACTTCGACGTCAGACGGCGCATACACCACGACCGGCAACTTGCTGTTGTAACGCAGCATGAAACCGTCACCAACGACCGGCACGAACGCGCGCTTCTTCTGGCTGCCGGGTGGGCAGGCCATCATCGTGCTCATCGGCCCAATGACTTTTTCCAGGCGATAGAACGGATAACCCCAGCCCTCAAGATTCTTCTCATCGAGAACGCCGCCCAAACGCTGGCGATTGCAGTCCACTTCCAGGGTTTTGCCGGCGAGAATTTCCACCTGGAAGTTTTCTTCCTGCTCTTGCTTGGGCAAGTGAATGACCTGGCGGGTGAACCCGGCTTCAGCCTTCGGGAACGGCGCGACGTCTTCAAGCTTGGCGGCGTGGGCGAGGGTGGACAGGCTGGCGATGAACAAACCGGTGGTCGCGTAAACGCGTAAAGAACCCATGGAAGCCTCCGTGCGGGTGTAGGGTGGATGACGGGCATTCTTACCGTCATGGACCGTGATTGCAAACCAGCGTCGAGTTGCAAAATGCAGTGCCGGCAGGGGCCATTCTTGCAATTTGCAAGTAGCCAAATGCTGGCACCGCCGCCAAGTGCTTGATTTCATGAGGGTGAAAATGAACCGATGAAAGGCACGCTTTATGCGTCTTTTCAGTGCGGCGCACCGGCCTTGGGCGCCTACACTCCAATGGGCATTTCGCAGTACCACCGCTTGTCGCACCAGGGAAACAGCGGGGACACACCCGTGCAGGGGCAGCAACGGTCAGCGTGAATACTTGATTGGCATCTCACAGTAAGGAGAGGGTTTCGCCATGTTTCTGTCTGCCTTGGAACTACGCAATATCATTGAAAGCAGTTTTCTGCCGAAACGCTGCCAGTGCACGCTGTCGCCGGACTTGTCGATGACCGTCAAGGTTTTCGGCGATCACCAGACCGATCAGGTCGATCTGCTGGTCAGTGGCATCGACGCCAGCCACCTCAATGGTTGTCGTGAAATCAACGAACTGATCGCCGGGCTGCGCTCAGATCTGAACCAGCAAACTGTGCAACATCACTACAGCCCACGCTCCAGAGTCGTCTAACGTACCGTTTCACCCAGTTCGACCGTCACGCGCCGGGCCTGCACAAAACCAAGGCCCAGCGCGAACTCGACCAGCACCGCGAGCAAAATCCCGGGGCCGGCATGACCGTTGAGCCATTCCGCAAACCCCAACACCGCCAAACCAAAACAACCGACGATAAACCCGTTGCTCAGCGCATTGCGCCCCAGCGACGGCGGTGCGTTGCGCACCAGATAAAACATCACTCCCAACGCCGCAAACAGCACCGCACTGCGCCGCGCGACAAACCCCGCAGCGTCGGAATACTCGATACTCCAGATCGCCAGCAGCATGTCCGGGACAAAGCCCCAGGCCAGCGCCAACAGAAAACACAACGAAGAAGTGAGACCCGACAACGTGCGAAACGACAACTGCATGGCGAATCCTTGCGGCAGTGAGGAGGGCTCCGAGCATAACCGCCGAAACTCCCCACGCCTACCGCAAACCCGTAAATCAGACGTTTCTGTCAGTTCTGGAAGTTGCACGCGTCAGACAATTTCCGGTAGCTGATTTCCTCAGGCTTACCGGCGTTGTCGATGTACTTCATATCGGCCGTAACCACTTTGCACGTTTGTGTTGGCGGCTCGGTCAACGACACCACCTTGGCCACATGCAGCGGCATGCCGTACTCATACGGCACGGCTTTGGACGTGGCAGAGGTGCCATTGGCCTGGGCCAGCCCGGCGAACGCGGTGCAGGCGAGGGCGACGCTGAGCAATAAAGGACGAATGTTCATGAAAGGACTCCCGAGTGGCGGTTCTAGAGTTCGGCGTGATTCAGCCGAACCTGCCGCACTGGGCAACAGCCAGAATGGCTGAGGGCGTGCGGTTCAGTAGAGTTTTTGACCACGGCGTTAAGGGATGGTTAACCGAGCTGAACGCCGGCTGTCAGGGAGTGCGGCGGTTTTCTCAGGAAGGTTTGGCGAATTCCTACAAAGGCTGGTGCCTTGTCTGCTTTCGGCGGTTGGAGCAGGGCGGTTATTGTCGGTTGCCGCTGCAAAATCAGTGGTTCGGGTTTGGTCACCTGACAACTTCCTCATTGCAGATGTGCCATCATTTGCGCTGCGGACATCTATGTCCGTGCGGTGCATAGCTGTGGCGGCTGTGTGCAGGACGCCTTCGGGCGAGCTGAGTTGGGGTTGTTCTCGGTTGACCAAGCCTGCACACAGTCCGCCTCCCACTGTTTGGTCACAGTGCTGGCGGTTACTTTCGCCCCAATTGAGTAATCACCTATGCCGATAATCAAACTGCTACAAAACCGCTATCTCCCCCTCAGCAGCAACGTCACCGAAACCCCGACGCTGCTCATCGACACCCAAGCCAACCCGAAAGACATCCTCGAAGCCGCCGTCCAGCGCATCCGCGCCGCCGCCGACCTGCTCGAAACCCTGCATTGCCTGTGCTTCAAACACGCCGACGTGCAAGACATTCCACACATCACCCATGCGCTGTACCTGCTGACGCAGGATGGCAATGATTTGCTGCAGGTGGCGCAGCAGCAGATGTTGAGCTGGAAGGCGCCGGTTTGATCTCTGTTTGAATTGTCTAGCAGTCACGGGCAGAGGCATTTCCTGCCCGTGCTTGATGTTTACAACAGCTAGTTAGAGAAGAGACTCTCAATTAGGAACAGGAGCAAACGGGCTGACCAAGTCTGGACTCCATTTCAACTCAACAATATTTTTGGGTAAAAAGCGCACGTGCAAATACACATCACCACGTTTTCGGCGAGGTAGCGGTAAAATTACCTCATGGTTCTCCTTCTGGACGCCTTGCCGAAACTGTTCGCCAGTCCTACTGAGAATCCAAGAAACACGAACGGTTTCTCCTTCAATTCGTTGGCAGCACATAACCCCTCCGCCACCCATTGCGAACAGGTTGCCTCCCCAAAAGTCATTTATCCAAAAGCTTAAAATTGGACGATCTGTATAGTTTTCTGACGTCAGCATGGCGCCGGGCGTACGAAATAGATCAATGATTTTTGGGGTGGCGTAGCTAAGCAGCAAAGCCAGTACAGCCAGGGCTATTCGCCTTCTTCGCCATGTTCGTTTTCGACGTACGTCCGCAGCAATATCTATCAAATGACTAAAATTCCAAGGTAAGAGGTTACATTCCGGCTTTATGCCTGGAGAGGACTTCACCGATCGCGAACCGATAAGTCACACTTCAATTTTTCCTGGATTAGAATCAAGAGGGTTGTTTTAACTTGGATGCAGTGCACTTTGATGCGGTCATACTGGCTTCGCGACCGGTGACGCTGAGGACTTGCAGGTCGGCGTTGGCGCCTTCGAGCGTGAGGGTAATGTGTGTTGCGTTGGCGTCCAGCATGCCTTGAATTCCGTCCGTTGAATAAGCAGGTGGCGAATGTTGCAGGATAGAGCTACCGCCTTCAAGGCGCAAAATCTGATGAAAAGGAAGAAACTCAAGCTTCTTCCTTTTTACTCACCAAGAGCCATACGGCACTCCAAATTTATCTACATAAGCCTTGGAAACATCTGAAAATGAATCATACTGACCAGCGGATTTTCCCTCATAGGGTCCACGTGGGTCGATTTCGGCCCGAACTCTTGCAACCTCTACAGGAGGTAGACAAGAACCAAGTACCCAAACTTTAACTATTCCACCCGGGGCAAGTCCTATTACAAGTACATCTCGATATTCTGAGATCTCTTTGCCGTCGAATGCACAGTAAACAGTTTTCTCTTTACGCATCAATTCACGGACCGATTCAGGCACATCAATAGCGACTTGGTAAGTCTGTGGCTCAACTAAGGACTGCCAACGAACGTAAAGTTTTTTGGGAAAGTCTGCACCAGTTTACGTATTTCCCTTACCTCGCCCGGTTCTTTTTGGCCAACCATCTTGGATGGCCGGAATTGTTAGCTGGTGTTTGGATTGCGGAGACACCACTCATAGCCCTCCGGTAGACTTGCCCCTTTGAATCGATTACATCCGCCGTTTCGATCCAGACCTCCATATAGTTTGGCGCCAAGAATCCGAGATACCAAGCTTCATAGTAAAGAACCGCTATTGGAAGAGGTACAACTGCTAATTAGCACGGCTGCAGTAATGCAGCGTGTAAAACTACTTATTGCCGTTAGCAAATAACACCTTCATGCGGATCTCCCCGAAAATCACTTGCTTTATCAGCTAATGCCAGACGGACCTTATTTTTTCAGGTTGCCGGCAGCCCTGCGAAGAGAACGTTTGATAAGTCTTTTGTCTCTAATGAAGCCGAGGGTAGATAAATCTGCCCTCGGCCGCCAATTTTTTATTGATTCGACAAGGTTCAAGCCGTAACTGTCATTGACCCCTGCGGAATTTGGGCGACTCGAATAACGGCTTGGTTTTCCTTATGATCGCTCCACCGCTCAATTTGAGCTTTCAGATCCGGCAACTCTGCTCGGTCTCCGTAAACGTCGGAAAGCTCCAGGGTTGTTTTCTCCAACAAATCAATGTTTTTCAAAGTGGTCTTGATGTTTTCGAGTTCTTTTTCATTGTGGCTCACAGCTAAGGCGATTTCCTTCTGACGGGACTGGAGATCAGACATCGTGGATCTTCGTTGAATGGCTGTCGCGCGATCCTGAGGTCTACTTTCAATTGATCCACCCGGAAACTCAGCTTGCTGGGCTGCCTGCCACTTTTTTAATTCGGTTCGGTAAAACTCCATTTGAGTGCGCAAGTTGAGCGCCTCTCGCGGAGTAACAATTTTTCCGCCACTTGCCTGTGTGTCTTGCCAGCGACGCAATGTTGCCCAACAGGCAGGAATGTACCCGCCTAGCATCGTATGATCGGCGCCGTTCATTACTTGGACGCCAAAATTGCTACGTTCCGGAGTGTCATTGTTTTTAATATTCGCGTAACAAAGCTGCGTCATTGCAGACTCTTCATACCCTTCGCAACCGGGGGTCCAGAGGACTGCTGAAATCTGATTGCCTGGAAGCCTCAGTGGGGTGAAATAGCGCTGTATGCCATGATGGCGATAGGGCTTCCCGCCGAACCGATTCAATCCTGCGCCGAAAACAATGCCCCCCACAATCGGGGCGACCCCTCCTGTGACAGTGGCGGCGACTCCGGTTACCCAGACCGCTTGTTTAGTATCCATCCAAGCTGCGGGCACACTGGGTACCGGGTCATTGTTGTTTACAATTCTATGGTGAACGAGAGACTTGGCTCCTTCGACAAAATCCGCATCGCCCGCCCGAGGGGAACCAAAGGTGTAAAGTATTACTTGTTTGTCAAAAGTGTTACGAATCCATTCAGCCAAAAGAAGCGCAATCGCACCTCCCAAGCTGTGGCCACAAACCACGATACGCTGTTTATTTTTGCGAAATCTGGCGAGATATTTGGTCACGAAGGGTTGTAGCACCTCATAAGCTTCGTGAAACCCCTTGTGAGCCTTACCAACGCCATCTTTAACTGGGATTTGCTCCGCATCTCCATCGCGCAAAGCATCCCATTTTTCCGCTGTTCCGCGTATGGCTATCAAAATCATTCGATCATCGTGAGTGGCGTACGCCTGCGTATCGGTTTTTTTCGAGTCTAATGAATATCCGCGCATGTCATTAAAGAAATGCACTTCCGATGGAATATCCATTTCATCGGCGCCCGTATGAAGTTTGGGGTCATAAGCTATGATCTCCAGTCGTTTTGAATAAGGAACATCTTCAACAACGGGGTAATTCACAGTTTTGGCGTCGGCATAACGCATTGGCTCTTCGTAGCATGCAAGGCAAGTTTGTAGCACATGCCCGATCGTTCCCACCTTAGGAAATGTGACTTCTCCCCCGGGCTCTTGTGCTTTTGGAACCTTTGGGTCTTTTGGTGCATTTGGATTTTCAGGTACCTGTCCGAAATCTCCGTAGCTCAGCGTCGCCAACAACGAAAGGTTATAAAGATTTACTGCACTGAATGTGGGTGCCAAAGAAATTAAGGGCCTGAACGCGCGCAAAGCACGTACTTCCAGAACGTAGTGCTTATCTGGTAAAAGCGCGGTGCCGTAATCCGGAACTTTTCCCTTGGCAAAGTCACAGGCAAGTTTTGTCCAGCCGAAGGGGACGGGCTTGGATAATTTCGTCGGAGCAGGCAGGTGGCGTTTGTGCTCTACAAATTGTCGGACTTCTACGTTGTAGTATTCTGCTTTTTCCGAAGCTGCTCTATACGCGCCACTTTTAGCGTTACTGCCGATTGGGCGGTGTAACGTTTTTTCAGCAGCCACTTGAAAGTCAGTTAATGGGATCCGGTAGTCTATTCGGTCAGCAAGACTTTCATACCATTTATCTCCACCGCCATAAGATTTTGCTAGTGTCAAAGTTACCGGACCTTTGTAGTTGTTGGTGACCTTGGCGTAGCCATCATTGTCCAGGTTGCCGTCGTATTTTTGCCCCTCGGCGTCGGTGAGCTCATAGCTCAATCCGGCGTACGGCTTACCGTCACCAAATTCATCTACTAATCTAAAGCTGATCCAGCTACCCCTGGCGGGGCAGACACTTTTGTCACACAGGTATGGATCCGTCATCGGAGAATGTCCTTATTCAGTGCAATTTGGGTATACCGTACACTCGCGGTCGTTCATCTTGAATTTTTTAAAAACCGGAGGTTTTTGGCACCTATCTGATGTCGCGGTGCCCTGACACGGCTTCCATCCCTCACTGGTTTTAATCCAGCGATTATCCATGCTTGGCACTTCATCTTTTGCCACACGGAAGGCGAACTTTACCTCTTTGTTTTTGAGGTGTGATCGTTGAATTGTGCCGCCAGGTTTACCGCGCTCAAGATAGTCTGAAGATACATTCCAATCTGCGTTCGCCGCGCTGCATGATAGGATTTTTGAAATTCCGTCTTCTTCAATTCTTTCAACGCTTAGTTGGAACATCCACATGCAAAGACCTTTAAAGTCAAGATTGTCAGTGCCTTTAGGAGTGGATTCGCTAGTAGTTGCGCCTCCTGTTACGTTTATTCCGCCTATGTCTCCACCGATATCCAACGAAGATGGTCCGTAACGGCCGTCAATGGCAACAACAACCCGAGTCAAATCCATAGTGCATCCGGCTATGCTATAGCTGAGCGGAATATTGAAGCTGGAGGTTTGCTCTGTGTCTTTTACATCAATTTGATCTGTTTTTTGATGCCGCCGAGTTACGTTGCCTCCCAAACCCGCTGAATAGGTTTGGCAATCCTGACCAGCTAGCGGTGAGTATTGTGACTTGGCTGTCAGGCTAAAGTTGGCTGGGGACGTTGCCACCAGAGTAAAAGAATCGCTCCCGTAGTGGCTGGAAATGTCTGCGATACTGCTTTTAGCAATCTCGCCGGCAGAGGTGCAGGCGCCGATTAAAGGAAGTGTCAAGAGCAGCAGAGATTTCACATTGAATGAAAAAATTGATTTACTCATTTATTGCTTCCCGAAAAAACGTTTTAAACATAACTAAAATGGATTGCTAATTTCAATTGAATACTCGTTGGCATCTAGCGAAATGCTCCTGAGGTGTTTCTGTAGGCAAAGGTTCCCAAGCTATATCTTGCATACACTGCTCTGACAGCCGCCGGCTCAACATCAACTCGCGATGTTCGGGCAACTGCCAACTCCAAGCGTCCAGCAAGTCCATTTGATCCTCTAGCCATTCACTGACGACCCGTGTTTCGGCCAGCGCGGCGGCAGCATCGACGTGGTAGGTCATCAACCACCTTTTCAGGTTTTCGCGCAGGATGCTTCGAGCCTGTTCACCAGACTCAGGGTTGCGCAACCACGGCTCAGGATTCGGAACTGGATATATCCCCGGCCTGCAGTTATCTGCACTTTTCCACTGATCCTCATCCCAATACAGCACGCTGCTGATTGGGCCTAGCAGTAGAGGCCATTCGGTTTCTTTCATGTTGCCCAGACAACGCGCGAGTACGCGGTTGTCCTGAAAACGAAACAGCGATCGTTCGCCGTCTTCGTCGATGACCATTCGAGCGATCCAGTGCTGGGTGAGGCTGTCAAGATCAGCCTTGTCCATGCTGCCTATCCAGCCCCAGTTGCGCTGTGGGTCATCCAGCAAACTGCGAAAAGCTTCGTTGCCCGGATTCTGCAATTCGGTTAGCCAAGGGCTGATGGCAGCGAACTTCGAGAACTCGGTGCGGCGGTAGAGTTGTACGGAACGCTGCATGACGTTCGCGCTGTAAAGCGGTGTAACGGGGTTTGGCTCGGCGAGGCTGTCTAGCGCGAGGATCAGCTTGCGGTTGAGGCGCGATTGTTCGCCTAGCCAGTTGTTGAGTACATCGCTCATGCCGTGGCTCCCAGATCACATTTGCCTTCGCGGCAGGCTTCACAGATCGGGCAGCGAGTATTGCCAACTGCACGAGCCGCTTTGGCCATAGCCATTTGCACGGCTGCCGGTACGAGCAGGGCGCCAGGCTTGTCCTTCGCGGCAGCCCACGGGATGACGGGTTCCAGAATCCCGATCCCGGTCCCCACCCCCGGCGCACCACCGGTATTAACCTTCACCTCAGCGCCACTAATCGTCACACCACCCGCATCGACCTTCACAAAACTCCCGCCAGCCTTGGCGGTCAGCTCCATGCCACCCTCAACCACAACCTTTTCACCAGCGTGGTAATGAATCTCCGTCCCGGCCTCGACAAACTGCGCAGTCCCCACTTTCAGGTGCTGGGTGACACCGACGGTCAGGTGATCATCCGCACGCATCTCGCTAATGCGATCCAGATGCGTAATCCGGTGTTCCTCAACCTTGAACTCACTCAGCGTATTGGCTTCAACCGTGTCGTGCCGTTCGTTGCCGACGCGAATCTTCTGATCGTGCTCGATGTTCTCGTCCCAGTCGCGCTGGGCGTGGATGTAGATCTGCTCGACGCCTTTCTTGTCTTCGATGCGGAACTCGTTGTAGCCCTTGCCACCCGGTGAACTCAGGGTCTTGAAGGTGCTGCGGCTCTTGTTCGCCGGCAGGTCGTAGGGGACGACGTTTTCCTTGTGGTACAGGCAACCGGTGACCAGCGGCTGGTCGGGATCGCCTTCGAGGAAGGTGACGAGGACTTCCATGCCGATGCGCGGGATGGCGATGCCGCCGTAAGCCGCGCCGGCCCAGCCGCTGGCGACGCGCATCCAGCAAGTGGTTTTGTCGTCGCCCTGGCCGTCGCGGTCCCAGTGGAATTGCACTTTGATGCGGCCGTATTGGTCGCAGTGGATTTCTTCGCCTGCGGGGCCGGTGACGACGGCGGTCTGGCTGCCGAGGACTTTCGGTTTCGGGTGTTCAAGGGCAGGGCGGTAGTGCGCGTCCCACGGGGTGGCGAGGAAGCTGTTGCGGTAGCCCTGGTGGAAATCGCTTTTGTGGTCGGTGACGTCGCTGGTGACGTTTTCGCCGAGTACTTGCGGTTGTTTGCCTTCGTGGAAGACCTCCAGCAGCAGCCACAGATCGTTCCACTCGGCGCGCGGGTGTTCGGCGAGGGTGAGGAAATGGCCGCTGGTGAGGGTTGGTTCGTCACCTTTGCCTTCGGCGAGTTTGTAGTCGCTGCGATGGCGTTCGAGGGCGCGGGTGGAAAGGAACTTGCCGCGCTCGCGGGTGGTGAAACGGCCGGGGTAGTCGTAGTCCTCGAGATCCGGGGCGAACTCGGTTTTGACCGCGCCTTCGGGGAGGATCTTTGGTTTTTCGAAGTCGTAGTCGCGGCGGCTGACGCGGGTGGTGCGGGTTTCCAGACGCAGGTTGAAACGCTTGATCACCGGTTTGTCGGCGGCCATGCCGGAGTCTTGCTGGTAGCTCACCGGTTTCAGCTTGCGGAACACGGTCTGGTCGTCGCCGAACACCAGTTTGTGGCCGCTGCTGCTGTGCTGGAAGTGGAAGTGAATGCCTTCCTCTTCGCACAAACGCTGAATGAAATGCAGGTCGGATTCGTCGTACTGCACGCAGTAGTCGCGCTGCGGGTATTCGGCGCCGAGCTGGAAGCTGTAGGCGTCGGCGAGGATGCCGCGATCCTCCAGCACCTGAGCGATGATCTTCGGCACGGTCAGCTGCTGGAAGATCTGCTGATCGTGGTTGTGCCGCAGGTAGGCCAGTTGTGGCACCAGGCTGAGGCTGTAACGGGTCAGGGTCTTGCCGGAGTCGCCTTGCTCGATGCGATAAACCAGACCGTGGATCTTGCCTTCGCCGGTGGCGCCGAAGGTCAGGACGCCGGGTTTGTGCAGCAGCTCTTCGAGCTTGAGGTCGGGGCGGGCGCTGACGAGTTCGAGGTCGAAACGGAACGGTTGATTGAGGGCTTCGCGACCGGTGAAGCTGAGGACTTGCAGGTCGGCGTTGGCGCCTTCAAGCGTGAGGGTAATGTGGGTTGCGTTGGCGTCCAGCATGCCTTGAATTCCGTCCGTTGAATAAGCAGGGGACGGATGATGGAGGATTAAGCGGCCTCGTTCAAGGCACAAAAGCCGTAGGTCTGGCAGGTTTGCGGTATAGGGAAAACCCTTAGTCAGGGTGTTTCGTCCAGTGAAACCGGGGGATTTTCGGGAGTTGGTGTTCGCTGTTAGCGACTTTTCCCACGACCCTGGGTTGAAGAATCCTCAGTCAGATTCAGACTAAAGTCGCCTGTAGCACGTCAAAGCCATCTGCCATCATTGCCGCTCACCCCTGCGTGTTCACTTTCTCCTGGTTCAATCTGACCCGGGACGGGAGCTATTTTTCTGGCTTGTTGCGCGCTTGCGCAAACGCTGCATTGTTGGAGTTTTTCATGCGTCCCCCATTTTCCCTCATCACCCCGCGCCAGTCGTTTGGCTTCGGAGCCGTTGTGCTGTGCGCAGGTTTTACCGCACAGGTTCAGGCCAGCGGATTCTTTGAAGACACCACGGCGAAAATCGAATCGCGCACGGTGTACTTCAACCGCGATTTCCGTGATGGGAGCACCTCGAACGCTCAGGGCGCCTCCAAGCGTGAAGAGTCGGCACAGGGCTTTATTCTCAACCTGCAATCGGGCTACACCGAAGGTACGGTGGGTTTTGGTATCGATGCGCTGGGCATGCTTGGCTTTCAACTCGATTCCAGCCCGAACCGCAGCAACAGCGGCTTGCTGCCTTCCAGTGGCAACGATCCGCGCGGCTCGAAAGGCCAGTACGCGAAAATGGGCCTGACCGCCAAGGTCAAAGTCTCGGACACCGTGCTGAAGTACGGCGCGCTACTGCCGGATCTGCCGTTGCTGAAATACAACGACGGCCGTTTGCTGCCGACCATGTTCAATGGCGCCATGCTCACTTCTAAAGAGCTGAAAGACCTGACCTTCATGGCCGCGCGCCTGGACAAGTACACCGCGCGCGATTCCACCGATTCGCAAGACATCCGCGTGCACTGCAAGAACAAGCGCTACGCCTGCAACACCACCGCCGACTATTTCGACATGTACGGCTTCGACTACAAGATCAACGATCGCCTGACCGCGCAGTATCACTACGCCGAACTGGAAGACATCTATCGTCAGCACTTTGTCGGGCTGTTGGGTAATCAACCGTTAGCTGGCGGTGTACTTAAAGCGGATCTGCGGGTGCTGAAGAGTGCCGACAGCGGTGATGCCAAGGCCGGTTCCATTGATAACCGTGCGTTGAGCGGCATGTTGTCGTATGCGCACAGCGGCCATACGTTCAGCGCCGGTTGGCAGCGTATGAACGGCGACAACTCGATGCCGTACCTCGATGGCAGCAATCCGTATCTGGTCAACTACGTGCAGGTCAACGACTTCGCCGCCGCGCAGGAACGTTCGTGGCAGTTGCGTTATGACTATGACTTCAAGGCCATTGGCATTAATGGTTTGAGCTTCCTGACCCGTTATGTGAACGGTGACCACATCAAGGTGTTGGGCAGTGATCAGGAAGGCAAGGAGTGGGAACGCGACAGCGAGTTGAAGTATGTGATTCAGACGGGCACGTTCAAGGATGTGAGTTTGCGTTTGAGGAATGCGACTTACCGGACCAACTATGAGAAGTTTGCCCGGGATGTGGATGAGACACGGTTGATTGTGAGTTATAGCTTTTCGGTGTTGTAGGTCTTGGATGTGTAGTGCTTGATCGGACGCTATCGCGAGCAGGCTCACTCCTACAGGGGATCTTCAGTGGACTCGGATATCGTGTTCGACATTGATCCATTGTAGGAGTGAGCCTGCTCGCGATGAGGCCCTTGAAGTCACCGTTACAACCAATGCCAGAACCGGCTCCAGAACCCCCGATTCAAGTCCTCTTTGCAGCCGGCATATTGCCGCGCATACACATCCGAACGATTCTGCACTTTGCGCGCCGTCGGCATTAGCCAGGCTTTGCTCGCGTAAGTCTTGTTGCGGAAGCCGCCCCAGCCTTCGTGATAGTTGAGGTATTGGTTATAGGCGTCGTACTTGTAGACGCCGTTGATCGAATAGGTCTTGTCCATGTACCAGCCGACAAAGTCGATGGCGTCGTCGAAGTCTTCGCGATCGGCTCCGCTGCGACCGGTGCTTTTCTGATAGTCGGCCCAGACTTCATCTTTGGCTTGCGCATAGCCCGATGCGGTGGACACACGGCCCCACGGGATCACCCAGAGCAAGTATTTGCGCGGAGTCTTGGCGTCGTAGCGGTAGCCGGATTCCTGATACATGATCGCGAAGGGCACCTGAATCGGTACGCCCCAGCGTTTTTGCGTGACTTGCGCCGCGTCGTACCAGTCGCTTTTCTCGCGGAAGATTTCGCAGATGTCTTCCGGCGAACGGGGCGGCGAGGTGCCGCACCCGCTCAGTAGCGTTGCCAGTGTCAGTAGTCCAAGCGTCTGCCTGTAATTCAAAAGCCGTTATCCCGTCGTGCGCAAAAAGGCCGACAGTCTACGCGTTCAACTCAATTGGTGACGATAGGGCAGATCCGGGCCGGTCTTGCTGCAGGTCAGCGCGGCGGCTTGTACGGCGAACTTGAGCATGGCGTCGATCTGCTCGCGGGCGAGTTGCTGCACGCCTTCGACCGAATCCAGACCGTGCTCGGTCAGCCAGGTGATCAGCGCGGCCTGGAAGGTGTCACCCGCGCCAACGGTGTCGGCGATTTTCACCGAGGCCGCCGGCACCGACCAGTTGCCATGCTGGCGGCTGAACACACTGGCGCCGTCGCCGCCACGGGTGAGGAAGACGATCTGGCAGCGCTGTTCGAGCCAGCCTTCGATTACGCGTTGCGGGTCCTGTTCGGGGTAGAGCAGGCTCAAGTCTTCGTCGCTGACCTTGATCAGATCGGCCAGTGGCACCAGCGTCGCGATGCGCTCACGCCACAGGTCGATGTTCGGCTCGGGATTGAGGCGTACGTTCGGGTCGAGGGTGATCAGGCGTTTGCCGCTCTCGCGCTGTACCAGCGTCAGCAAGGTGTCGCCAATCGGCTGCACCACCAGCGAGAACGAGCCAATGTGCAAGCCGCGCACTTCAGGACCCAGCGCCGGCAGATGTACCAGACTCAACTGCCGGTCCGCGCAGCCTTCACCGCGAAAGCTGTAGTGCGGCGAGCCATTGGCACCGACGGCGACCATGGCCAGCGTGGTCGGTGCGGCGAAGTCCACCAGATAGTCCGGGCGTACACCTTCGTCCTGCAGCACTTGCTGCAAACGACGGCCGAGGTAGTCAGTGGACAGCCCGCCGAACAAGGCCGAGTCCACGCCCAGACGGCGCAAACCCACGGCGACGTTGAACGGCGAGCCGCCGGCAATCGCCTTGAAATTGACTTTCGAGGCCAGACCGCTGGCGTCGTCTTCACTGAAAAAATCAAACAGGGCTTCGCCACACACCAAATACATAATTGTTTGCTCTTTATAGGGTTGCGACATGCTGTTGATAGCGTTCATAGGCCTGCTGAAACGCCGCAACGTTGGCGGCAATCGGCAGGGTTTCGCTGCTTGAATCGAGTTTCACGCAGCGCTGGCACAGGTCGGCGAGGCTGTCTTCGTGGCCATTCGACCAGGATTTGCACCACGCCGCTTGAATCGCTGCGCCAAGTGCCGCGGCTTCGCTTTGTTCGGTGCAGATCACCGGGGTGTTCATGATGTCGGCAACGATCTGCCGCCAAACCGCGCTTTTCGAACCGCCGCCGATCAGGCAAATGCTGCGGCTTTGTAAACCATTGTGGCGGAGCAAATCCAGTCCGTAGCGCAAACCGAAGGTGGTGCCTTCGACGGCGGCGCGGCACAGATTGGCCTGGGTCAGGTTATCCAGCGTCAAGCCGTGCAGGCTGCCGGTGGCGTGGGGCAGGGCGGGAACGCGCTCGCCGTTGAGGAACGGCAGCATGCTCACGCCGTCGGCGCCGATGGGGGCTTGCGCGACGAGGTCGTTGAACTGTGGCAGATCGAGGTTGAACAGCTCGCGAATCGCGCCAGTAGCATTGGTCAGGTTCATGGTGCAGATCAGCGGCAACCAACCGCCGCTGGACGAACAGAACGTCGCGACCGAAGCGTCCGGGCTGACTTTTGGTACTTCGGAATAGGCGTAAACCGTGCCGGAAGAGCCGAGGCTCATGGTGATCGCGCCGGGCTGAATATTGCCGGTGCCGATGGCGCCCATCATGTTGTCGCCGCCGCCGCTCGATACCAACGCATTGGGGTTGATGCCGAGGTGTTCGGCTATCGCCGGGAGGATGGTGCCGACAGGTTGATGCGCGTCTATCAGCTCAGGCAGTGCGGCTTGCAGGCGTCCGCTGGCGTCGATGTCGCGCAGCAGTTGCAAGTCCCATTGGCGGGTGCGCACGTTGAAATAGCCAGTGCCCGAGGCATCGCCGTATTCGCTGCAGGCGCGACCGGTGAGCCAGAAATTCAGGTAGTCGTGGGGCAACAGAATGCGTGCGATGCGCGAAAAGACCACGGGGTGTTGTTCTTTGGTCCAGAGCAGTTTCGACACCGTGTAGCCCGGTGCGATGACCACACCGAGGCGTTCCAGCGAGCCTTTTTCACCGCCTAGATGCACCAGCAGACGGTCGTTTTCGGCGCTGGTTTCGGTGTCGCACCAGAGCTTGGCGGGGCGCAGCACTTCACCTTGATCATCGAGCAGGACCAGACCGTGCTGCTGGCCGGAGACGCCGATGCCGAGGATCGACAGGCCATCGACATTCGCCGCCAACAATGCGCGGCGAGTGGCGAGGGCGAAGGCTTCTAGCCATTGCTGGGTGTCTTGTTCGCGGCGGCCGTTGGCGCCGCTGATCATTGTGTGGGCGGCGGCGCCTTGGCCGAGGACCTGACCGCTGACGGCGTCAAGGATGATGGCTTTGGTGCCTTGTGTGCCGCAGTCGATGCCTAGGAACAGTTGTTGTGTTGTCATGTGTGAACCACTCGGGTGTGGTGAAGATCAAGAGCTTACCCCCTCACCCCAGCCCTCTCCCCCAAGGGGGCGAGGGGGAAGGGAGCTGATCGGGGGGCTGTTCAAAAGCTGAGTTCGACTCCGGTTCTCTCAAACCGGGGCTGTTCAAAAGCTGAGTTCGACTCCGATTCTCTCAAACCGGGGCTGTTCAAAATCTGAGTTCGACTGCGGTTCTCTCAATCAGGTGCTGTTCAATACCTGAGTTCGACTCCGGACGTTCAGGTCGATGTAACTTGCACAAACCACTCGGTCAGTCCCCTCTCCCTCGGGGAGAGGGCTAGGGTGAGGGGCTTTTCAATCCAGAACCCGCTGCAAAGTCCGCGTCACACCCTCTTCGCGCAAGCTGTTGCAGCACCACTCGAACGCCGCGACAAACTCCGCCGAACGCGGTATCGCCGTGCCGAAAATCTCCTCGACCGCCAACAACCGCTGCGTAATTAAAGCATCGTCCGCCACCAACGCCTGACAAAACGCCGCGCGCGGATCCGGGATTGAATAGGTATCACCATTCTCATCCACACCCTTCAAATACAACGCCCACGCAGCGACCACCAGAGCCGCACGCTTGGTCTCCTGCCCATCGGCAATCAAGCGATTGATCGTCGGGATGGTGAACTTGGGAAACTTCGACGAACCGTCCGAGCACACCCGCTCAAGCTGATCGGCAATCGCCTGATTGGAAAACCGCGCCACCAATGTGTTTTTGTAATCGGTCAGATCAATGCCGGGCACCGGCGCCAGTTGCGGGGTCACGTCCAGATCCATGTAGGCGCGCATATAACGCACGAACAGCGGGTCATTCATGGTTTCGTGCACAAACCGATAACCCTTCAAAAAGCCCAGATACGTCAGCGCCAGATGGCTGCCGTTGAGCAGTTTGATCTTCATCTCTTCATACGGCGAAACATCGTCAGTGAACTGCACACCAACCTTTTCCCAGGCCGGACGACCGTTGCCGAATTTGTCCTCCAATACCCATTGAACAAACGGCTCGCAGACCACCGGCCAGGCATCGTCGACGTCGTGTCTGTCCGCCAGTTGCAGGCGATGCGCGGTGCTGGTCATTGGCGTGATGCGGTCGACCATGGCGTTGGGGAAACTGACGTTGGCGTCGATCCAGCTGCACAGATTGCTGTTACGCAGGGTGGCAAACGCCAGCAGCGCCTTGCGCGTCACGGCGCCGTTGTGCGGCAGGTTATCGCAGGACATCACGGTAAACGCCGGAATGCCCGCCGCCCGACGTTTTTCCAGGGCCGCACACAAGAAACCGAACACGGTTTTCGGGTCCTCTGGGTGGGCCAGATCATGCTGAATTTGCGGCAGGTGCGCCATGAACTCGCCGTTGCTGTCGTCGATGCAGTAACCGCCCTCGGTGATGGTCAGCGAGACGATGCGAATCTGTGGGTCGGCGAGTTTGTCGATCAACGCCTGAGCGCCGTCCTCGGCCAGTAGCATGTCGCGAATCGCGCCGATCACGCGGACTTCGGTGTCGTCGCTGTCACCGAGTTCGAACAGGGTGAACAGGTAATCCTGCTCCTTGAGATCATCGCGAGCACGGCGGTCTTCGGCGCGCAGGCCGACGCCACAAATGGCCCAGTCGAGGGCTTCGCCGGTGTTCATCAAGGCGTCGGTGTAATACGCCTGATGCGCGCGGTGGAAGCCGCCGACGCCAATGTGGGCGATGCCTTGGCGCGTGTCGCTAAGGTTGTAGGCCGGCAGTTGCACTTCGGCGGCCAGACGATGGAGGTTCTGTTGGTTGAGTTTCATCGGGAGTTCTCGAAATCAGGCCGCAGCGCGCAGCGGACGGGTCAACGCGATACCTTCGGCATCGAATAAGTGGCAGTGCGCCGGGTCGAGGTGCAGGCTCAGTTGTTCGCCGTAACGGCTGGCCAGATCACCGCGCACGCGCATGGTCAGGGCTTCGCCGGCGTTGGTGGTGACGTGGCAGAAAGTGTCGCTGCCCAGACGTTCGCTGACGTCGGCGGTGACTTGCAGGCTGCAATCACCGGGTTGCGCCAGTTCCAGATGTTCCGGGCGAATCCCCAGGGTCACGGCGCTGCCGACACTCAGATTGGCGGCGTTGAACGGCAGGGTGATGCGCGTGCCGGCGTCCAGCGACACTTCGCAGCTCTGGCCGTCGACGCGGGCAATCTTGCCTTTGAGGAAGCCCATTTTCGGCGTGCCGAGGAAACCGGCAACGAAGAGATTTGCCGGGTTGTGATACAGGTCCAGCGGCGAGCCGACCTGTTCGATCTTGCCGCCATTGAGCACCACGACTTTGTCGGCCATGGTCATCGCTTCGACCTGATCGTGGGTCACGTAGATCATCGTCGCTTGCAGGTCTTTGTGCAGGCGCAGCAGTTCCAGACGCATCTGCACGCGCAGCGCGGCGTCGAGGTTGGACAGCGGTTCATCGAACAGGAAGATTTTCGGATTGCGCACGATGGCGCGGCCGATCGCAACACGCTGGCGCTGGCCGCCGGAGAGCTGTTTCGGCTTGCGCTCAAGCATCGGCCCGAGTTCGAGAATGCGCGCTGCTTCACCGACCTTCTTCTCGACTTCGGCTTTCGGTACGCCGGCCAGATCGAGGGCGAAGGACATGTTCTTTTTCACGGTCATGTGCGGGTACAGCGCGTAGGTCTGGAACACCATCGCCAGATCGCGCTTGGCCGGGCTGACTTCGGTGATGTCGCGACCATCGAGTTCGATGGTGCCGTCGCTGACTTCTTCCAGACCCGCGATCAGCCGCAGCAGGGTGGATTTGCCGCAGCCCGACGGGCCGACGAAGACCACGAATTCCTTGTCGTTCACTTCCAGGTCAATGCCTTTGATGATGGAGAAACCTTCGAAGCCTTTTTGCAGATTCTTGATTTTCAGGTTGGCCATGAGGATGGGCCTCCACATTGTTGTTTTTTTTAAGATCAAAAGATCGCAGCCTGTGGCAGCTCCTACAGGAGATTTATGCCGATACGACATTCCATGTAGGAGCTGCCGAAGGCTGCGATCTTTTGCTTTTCAATCTTCATTTCACGGCGCCGAACGAGAGGCCGCGCACCAGTTGTTTCTGGCTGATCCAGCCGAAGATCAGAATCGGCGCACACGCCAGGGTCGACACCGCCGACAACTTGGCCCAGAACAAGCCTTCCGGGCTCGAATACGAGGCGATCAACGCCGTCAGTGGCGCGGCTTTCGACGAGGTTAGGTTTAGCGACCAGAACGCCTCGTTCCAGCACAGAATCAGCGACAGCAGCACGGTCGAGGCAAGGCCGCCCTTGGCAATCGGCAACAGCACGCGGACCATTTCCTGCCACAGCGTGGCGCCGTCGAGACGGGCGGCTTCGAGGATGTCTTTGGGGATGTCCTTGAAGTAGGTGTAAACCATCCAGACCACGATCGGCAGGTTGATCAGCGTGTAGATCACGATCAGCGCGATGCGCGTATCGAGCAGGCCGAAACTCTTCGCCAGCAGGTAGATCGGCATCAGCACGCCCACCGGCGGCAGCATTTTGGTCGAGAGCATCCACAGCAACGTGCCTTTGGTGCGCTGGGTTTCGTAGAAGGCCATCGAGTACGCTGCCGGCACCGCGATCAACAGGCACAGGGCCGTGGCACTGAAGGAAATCACCACCGAGTTCCAGGCGAAACTGAAGTAATCGCTGCGCTCATTGATGTGCAGGTAGTTCTCCAGCGTCGGCGTGAAGATGAACTGCGGCGGCGTGGCGAACGCGTCGATTTCGGTTTTGAAACTGGTCATCACCATCCAGAAGATCGGGAAGAAAATCACGATCGCGATGGCCCAGGCCAGGGTGCCGAGCAGCAGGCTTTGCAGCCGGCGGGATTGTTGAAGAGTCATGGCAGGCCTCAGGCTTTGTCAGTCAGGTTTTTGCCGATCATCCGCACCAGAATGATCGCGGCGATGTTGGCGATGACCACGGCAATCAAGCCGCCCGCCGAGGCCATGCCGACGTCGAACTGCACCAGCGCCTGGTTGTAGATCAGGTAGGCGAGGTTGGTCGAGGCGTAGCCGGGGCCACCGTTGGTGGTGGTGAAAATCTCGGCGAACACCGACAGCAGGAAGATCGTTTCGATCATCACCACCACGGCAATCGGCCGTGCCAGATGCGGCAGGGTCAGGTGCCAGAAGATTGCGATCGGCCCGGCGCCGTCGAGACGCGCGGCCTCTTTCTGTTCCTGGTCGAGGGACTGCATGGCGGTCATTAGGATCAGGATCGCGAAGGGCAGCCATTGCCACGAAACAATGATGATGATCGACAGCAGCGGGTAGTGGGCGAGCCAGTCCACCGGTTGCGCGCCGAACAGCTTCCAGATGTAGGCGAGGATCCCCGAGACCGGATGGAAAATCAGGTTTTTCCAGATCAGCGCACCGACCGTGGGCATGATGAAGAACGGCGAGATCAGCATGACCCGCACGATGCCGCGACCGAGGAATTCACTCGCTTCAAGCAACGCACTGATGAGTACGCCGAGCACCACGCTGATCAACAACACGCTGCCGACCAGCAGCAAGGTGTTGGTCGCACCGGGCATGAAACCCGAATCCGTCAGGAAGTATGTGAAGTTCTCCAACCCGACGAACTGGTTTTCACCGGGGTAAAGCAGGTTGTAGCGGATCATCGAGAAGTAGATGGTCATGCCCAGCGGCACGATCATCCACAGCAGCAACAGGGCCACCGAAGGGCTGACCAGAAACCAGCCGGGATTGCGTACGCGGACTTTGCGCGCAGGCTGCGACAGGTCGATGTGGGCTTTGGCAGTTGAAGTATTCATGGTGATCACAACCAATTGGGTGCAGAAACATGTTCAGGAAAGACAACATTCCTGACATCGGCGCGGACCCTGTGGGAGCTGGCTTGCCAGCGATAGCAATAGGTCAGCCGACAGCAATGTCGAATGTGCCGGCCTCATCGCTGGCAAGCCAGCTCCCACAGGTTTAGAGGCGGTTACTTGGGATAACCGGCGCGCTTCATCTCGCGTTCAGTGGTTTGCTGCGCGGCAGTCAGGGCTTGATCCACCGTGGTCTGGCCGATCAGCGCCGCCGAGAACAGCTTGCCGACCTGGGTGCCCACCGCCTGGAACTCTGGAATGGTCACCAGTTGAATGCCGATGTACGGCACCGGTTTCAGCGTCGGTTTACTCGGGTCAGCCGCTTTCAACGATTCCAGCGTGACCTTGGCGAACGGTGCGGCGCTCATATAGGCGTCGCTGTAGGTCGAAGCGCGGGTGCCGGGCGGTACGTTGGCGATGCCGTCAGTCTTGGCGACCAGTTCGCCGTACTCTTTTGACGTCGCCCAAGCGCTGAATTCTTTGGCGGCGTCTTTGGCTTTGGAACTGGTCGGGATTGCCAGCGCCCACGAATACAACCAGGCCGAGCCTTTGTCGGTCACTTGATGCGGTGCGAATGTGAAGCCGACGTGATCAGCAACCTTGCTCTGGGTCTTGTCGGTGACGAACGAGCCGGCGACGCTGGCATCGACCCAGATCGCGCATTTGCCGCTGTTGAACAGCGCAAGGTTTTCGTTGAAACCGTTGCTGGAGGCGCCTGGCGGGCCGGATTTCGTCATGGTGTCGACGTAGAAATTCAGCGCGTTTTTCCACTCCGGCCCGGTGAATTCAGGCTTCCACTGCTCATCGAACCAGCGCGCGCCGTAGGCGTTGGCAACCGTCGTGATCAGCGCCATGTTCTCGCCCCAACCGGCCTTGCCGCGCAGGCAGATGCCGTACTGCTCTTTGTCTTTGTGGGTGAGTTTTTCGGCGAAACCGGCGATCTGCTCCCAGGTCGGACGCTCGGGCATGGTCAGGCCGGCATCCTTGAACAGGTCGGTGCGGTAATAGGTGATCGAGCTTTCCGCGTAGAACGGCAGGGCGTACAGCGAACCCTTGACTGACAGGCCTTCACGCACCGACGGGAACACATCGTCGAGGGCGTAGCTGGCCGGCAGATCCTTCATCGGTTCCAGCCAGCCTTTGGCGCCCCACAGTGCGGCTTCGTACATGCCGATGGTCAACACGTCGAACTGGCCGCCCTGGGTGGCGATGTCGGTGGTCAGACGTTGGCGCAGGACGTTTTCTTCGAGCACGACCCAATTGAGCTTGATGTCCGGATGCTCGGTCTCGAAGGTTTTCGAGAGTTTTTGCATGCGGATCATGTCGCTGTTGTTGACGGTGGCGATGGTCAGGGTCTGGGCGCCAAGGCTGACGCTGCTGAGGGTCATGCAGGTGAGGGCAAGCAGAGCTTTTGCAGTCGGTTGCATCGTGCACTCCTTTTCTGCACCCGTAGGGTTACAGAAGGACAGTTATTGTTTTTGTGTCTTCCTGTGCAGGAAGAATGTGCGCTGATTACAGCCTTCAATCGCAGGGCTGACAAATCATCCCTAACACTTTGATCGATACTTTTTTGCACTGGGCTTTTGTGGGGCGAATGCAGGGAAGGGCTTTTCAGCGCAGAGGTGCTGTCGGATGCGTACAGGTTTCCGGAGTGGCATCGCAACTTGTAGGAGTGAGCCTGCTCGCGATAGCGGAGTGTCAGCCAACATATCTGCACGCTGTCACACCGCTATCGCGAGCAGGCTCACTCCTACAGGGGAGTTGCGTTGTCAGAGATGGTTTTGTTCAGTCAGGCGCTGCACCGCAAGCCGCCGATAGTGCGACGGCGTCATGCCCTTGAGCTGCTGAAAGCGCCGATTGAAGTTGGAAATGTTGTTGAACCCCGATTCGAAACACACCTCGGTCACCGGTTTGTCGCCATCGGCCAGCAGCTCGCAGGACTTGCTGATACGCAAGCGATTGACGAACTCGATGAAATTGCGCCCGGTGGCCTGTTTGAACACTCGGCTGAAATAGGTCGGCGTCATGCCCAGATGCGCGGCGACTTCCTCCAGCGAGATATCGCGGGCGTAGTGGCTGAAAATATAGTCGACGGCCCGGTTGGTACGATCGATATTGTGCTCATCGGCCAGTTGCGGGGTGGTGGCGCCGGACAACAGCTGGTAATCATCGCTGGCCGCGAGCAATTCCATCAGGATAAAGAAGTGCCCGAGGCGGGTGATGCCCTTGCTGTCGGCGATGCGCTGCATCAGCGTCATGGCCTGGCGGATGGTACGTTTGCAGCGAAACTCGATGCCGTACTGCGCACGTTCCAGCAGGGGCGCCAGGGTCTTCAGTTCGGCAAACACCTGGTGGCCACTCTCGAACAACTCGTCGGTGAAGTTGACCAGCATGTCGCGCTTTTCAACGACCTCGTCCTCGGCCACCTGGCTGATCCAGTTGTGCGGCAAATTGGGGCCAGTGAGGAACAGGGTTTCGGGATAGAAGTTGCCAATGTAGTCGCCGATAAACACCTTGCCCGAGCTGGCGACGATCAGGTGCAGTTCATATTCCTTGTGGAAATGCCAGCGCACCAGCGGGCACGGAAAACCGTGCTGGCGGTAGATGATGGACAACCCGTTGTGGTCATCCATCAACTCGTATGAAGGGTCGGTCACGCGGGCGGTTCGAGTCATGGCGAGCTACTTTTTTTGTTATCGCCTGCCGATCATGCCTCGTTTCTCGGGACTTGCGCCAGCTTCACTCAAGCGGTCTGCTCGCGGACGCTGCCTCTGGACTTCTCGATGGCTTTTTCCAGATTGGCCATCTGGCAAAAACGTACAATGTTCGAGTTTTTAATAAAGTCGAAATTGATGATGTTGCACTTTTTGGCCCAATCCGATCTGGCTGGGTCAAACCAGTGGTCGAGATCATCCAGAATTCGCTGAGGGCCGCCAATCGAAAAACTGGTTGCTGACAGCGACCACGGGCGAAGTGTGCTGTTGGCAGTGCTCAATACTTCTTTGATGTAACCCTGCAGATCGAGAGAACTGACAAGCTGCTTTCCGATCCACTTGTGCTGGATTCTTCCATAGATACGGTAGTCCTCGGTTTCCCAGGTCATGGGGGCTGCCACCATGATGCGCTGCAACGGGCTGATCGCTTTGAGCTGGCCAAGCGTCAGGTGCAGATTCCGGGTCGGGATCATTCGGTCGCCCAAGTGTTGCAGTATCAACGCTTGAAACTCCGAATGATCGAATGCGTCCTTGCCACTACCCAATTCATGAAAGTCCAGAATGATGAATTCATTGATGTTCCTTTCATAAAAAGCTTTGACGTCGCGTACGAGATCTTCAAGCGTACGGGAAGAAAGGTAGCCGTTGTGGTGGAAGCGGAACTTTGCCAGTCCTTGCGCTTTGTTATCGTAAGTCAGGCGGGCGTCGAGTGCTCGAACACCGCGATTCAATTGTGAATAAAAGGAGACATCCTGGCAGGCGAGCCAGTTTTTACCGGGTATCAGTGCATAACCCGCTTCCCAGTCGCAGCCAGCGTTATGGGCACCCGGCAAACTAAGTTCGAAAAGCGACAAGTTGTCGATTTGCGGCGAATCCGCCATCCATTGATAAGGTTGGAAATTATCAAGATTGTTCATGTTGTACATCCTGCAATTGAAAACGAAAGTTGTCGGAATTGCGCGCGCAGGATGTTTATAACGGGTGCCGGGTGTTCGGCCAAGTTTGCTTTTAATGCAAGTCGTGTAAAAGGCGTTACTTACATGTCCGGTGTTTGTTGTGTGTGTCGGTTTTTCGCTTCGATCCATTGCGCCATGTACTGGGTGCTTTTGTGCGAGTGATGACGGAGCATGCTGCCAATGAAGTTGTTGGATCTGAGGTGTTCTAAGTTCCGTTGGCAATAACGCAGTTTTTCAATCAATGCCGGACCATGTACTGGTTGTGGGTAGCGTTCATTCAACAGCGTGTATCCCGCCAGACGAGCGTCCTGCCAGCGTGACTCGTCGTTGTAAAGCGCCACGGCACTGTTGGCGAACTCCACTGCGCTGCTGGTGACTGCACCGGGCCACGCGTGATCGCCCTGCATGGCCTCGGCGCCAACCGGCGTGGTGACACTGGGTGTACCGCAAAGCATGGCGTCGACCAGTTTGCCCTTGATACCGGCACCAAATCGCAAGGGCGCCAGGCAGACTCGCGCGGCAGACATGACCTGCAATGCATCTTCGGCCCAGTTCATGATGTGGAAACCTTCGCGGGCGTTATGCAGCGCTGTGGCTTTCGGCGGCGTATACGCGCCGTAAATGTGCAATTGTGCCTGGGGCAACTGTTGGCGAATCAGCGGCCAGATCGTGGTTTTCATCCACAGCACGGCATCCCAGTTGGGTGCGTGGCGGAAGTTGCCGATACTCAGAAAGTGCGCCCGATCCGCAAATGTTGCAGGTTCGACCGCAGGCGGGTCGATCATCAGCGGGCACCAGTGCAGCAATTGTCGGGGCAAGCCGAACTGCTCGATCAACAATTCGATCTCCACTTCGGAGATCATCAGATTGAGATCGCAACGATACAGCGCGGCGATTTCACGCTTGGCCAGATCGGTTTCGGCCATCAGTCCGAATTCATCGCGCAGGTCTGGGGCAAAGACATCACTGAAATCATTCTGGTCAGGATTGACCTTCAGACGAGACTTGAGTCGCTGATGACGCGCATGCCGCAGACTTTGCAGGTCGGAAGTTTCCAGCACGCGCAGCGCCTGAGGGCAGTGTTTTTCAACTCGCCAGCCGAACTGCTCTTCCATCATGAATTGGTCGAACAAGACGATGTCCGGCGCCAGTCCGCTGATGAATTGATCGAAGCTGCTGTTGTTGAGTTCGATCGGCACCTCACGAATGCCGAGTGCGGCAAGATCCGCCTTGTGCTCGCCGGGACCGGCCGGGCTGCTGAAGGTAATGTCCCAGCCTTGTTGCAGGAAGGTTTCGAGGATCTGCATCACATGACCACTGGCCGCGGAAGAGCGCGGCTCGGGCCAGACGTAGCCGATGACCAGGACTTTGGTGTTATCGGGTTGGGTCATGGGGGCAGATCCTTTAAAGCAGGTGAGAAAAAAGGGCGCAATTAAACCACAGCCATAAAGCTTGGATGCGCCCTGTTTCTCTTCACATCGGTTTGGCGAGATTAAGCAACAGCGGCCCCTGGATAAAAGCACCGGGAGCCGTGTTCTTCAAAGCGTTTTCCATGGCCGAGAGGTTGAGTTGAAACGCCGCGGGCGCGGTCACTTGCTGGTCCAGGAGCGAGACAGACAGTGCATAGGATTCCGCATTCAACAATGCGGGATGGTCTTGGACCACTTTTGGCAGCCCGTCCTTGATTCGCTTGAACTCGATGTATTCCTCACGCTTGGCAAAGCGGAAATGGGGATTGCTCAGATTATCCGGATGGGCCCTGTGCGCGTCCCTGGCAAATTCAAGCAGCCCGACGGCATCGAACTCGGCGGGAGTAACCCCGGCAAGCACTTCGCCGTAGTAAAGGTCGAGCGTTCCCGGAGCGCCGTGCGACATTTCATGGACGATGACATCGCCAATGCTGCCATCGTCATACCTGGACACTTGATAGAACTCATCCAGATTGTCCGGGTAGATCGCGAGAAACTGACCTGCGTTTTTATCGACTTTCACGCCAGCGTCCACGCCGGCTTTCCAGTGTTTGTAGGTATCGACACGCAGTGCCGCGAGGATGTCCGGCTCATGCGGGCGGAATACCATATTGGTGAGATCGACGGAGTCGAGATCCTTGCGCATGGCGCGCAAATTGTGGGTGATGTATTCAATTGCTTCGTTAGAGTCAGTGCCAAAGACATGCTTGAGCAGCGAGCGAACATGGTGATCGTCCTCGTGTATGTTGCTGAGCATGCCGATCGTGTTGTCGAGTTTGCTTTTCGCGTGGGGAATGGCTTTGGTCAGATATCCCTGCGTGTAACTGAAGGGCCTGGCGCGAGCGAACAATCGTTTCAACGGCGAGAAATTCCCCAGATTGAGGAACTTCAGGCGCGGCCCCCAGGCACCGCCGACTTTGAGGTTGAGTGCGTGCCAGCGCTTGTTGCGTTGCAGCACGGCAATATCGACGGCCTGGCTCACACCGTCCGCCCCGCGCCAGGTCGCCTGGCGCATATCGGTCAGCCGTTCGAACTTGATCAACTCAGGGGCATTTGCACCGCGCACGAGTTTGCGCAACTGGGTATTGGCGGTTCGCGCCGTACTCAGTGCGTTTTCGCCGACGAAGACGATGCCACGGCCCGCGAGCCGCAGACCTTTGCGTGCCAGTGTCGGCAAGCCATCCAGCGGATTGATCAACGACAGCGCTACACGAGCCACGGCCCTGGAGATTTTCAATACCTTGAGTGTGGTTGACCCGGTCTTGGCGGCAATACTTGCCGCGCTTGCCCCCAGACCAATCAACAAACCGATGACCGACAGGCCATCCAGCACACAGCCACCGATGCCCTCGGAAACCCGATCAGTACGCCCCGAACGGATATCTTCAATACATTGTTTGAACGGCACGATCACGTTGATCGCCAAGCGTTCAACGGTTTCTATGGTTGTGCGCCATTCCTCCAACTCCGTCTGCACATTCAGTGAGGCGTACAGCTCGGCACGGCTGGCCACAGGATGGTGGGTCAGGATGCATTCGGCGATGTCATCGACCTCGCGGGAAAAGAACAGGGAAACCGGTCGATTGTCCGTGGCTGCCAGATTCAGGTGCCAGAGCTTTTCCACCACTACGCGAGACGTCACGCCACCTCGGGGCTCGCTGCCCTCGCTGTAAGCCGCGAAATCGAGAGGCCATTCCACGGCTTTGTTCTTTGCCTGGAAGTCGTACCGGCTGCCGGTGAAGGAGAGTGTCGGGCGAGCATCGATGATCTGCGTGCTTTGCAATAACACCAGTAATTCGGGGCGTTCGCGACACAGACCGCGCAAGCTGAATAACTCATAAGTACGCAATGCATCGTCATTGTTACAGCACAGAATAAGGCCGTAGCGACCTTTCGCTTCGTCACGAGCGAATTGGGTTTCTTCCTGTGGATTGAGTGGATTGACTTCCTTTCTGACGGTGTAAAGCGTCATGTAGCCGTTGGTGAGCGCCTGTCTATCGCGCTCGGGCATGTTCGAAATCGCCATTTTCATGACCGAAGACATTCCCTCGCGCACGTCTTTGTAATAGCAATCGAAGGCTTGATCGAACAGTACGCCAGGCAATTCGAGTTCGGACAATCGGGCAAACGCGTCAGCGGGTGGCTTGAAATCGCTTTGTTGCTGAAATCGGTCTGTCAACTTGCCATTTTCGATCAGGTCGCCGGACAGGTAGAGATCCACTATCGAGAAGCGCAGGCGCAGCAGTTTGTTTATCGCGTATTCGCTGTTGCCGGTTGTGCTAAGCAGCGCATCATAGAACTCGCTGAGAATGCCGGCCGGGTGCGCCGCCTTGAGTCCCTCGAGCCAGCTGCGGTCTTTGAAGCTGCTCAGGTATTTGATGGAGAACCCTTTCTTTTCGAGGTAACTGCCTTCGGGCATCACCTTCTTTAATGCCTCAAGGGCGATTGTTCTGCGCTCGGGGGGCGTTCGCGACAGACCCGTCTCCGATTGGCTGAGGGCCTCCATGTAGCGCTCGAAGTGCGCGGTAGCCTTGACCAGCGTGGGCTTGTCGTAATCTTTTTGGGCTCGGTAGTCGATCACGCCATTGAGTACTGCCCAATTGATCGTCGGGGTGAATCCAGCTACCTGGTGCAGTTCGATTTGTTCGGGGGACAGCGGAGCCAGTTCTGCAAACGCCTTGATTTGGCTATATGTCATCATTCGGGAGGACCCCGGCGAGGCGTGTTCGATCAACGCCACCGCTTGAGCGATGACGACCCAGCCAGGTTTTTCCAGGGTCAGATCAGGCGGTATATCGGCGATCAGAAATTCAGCGGCGGAGCCGGCCAGTAACAGGTGTGCCGCCAGCAGGGCGTAGTCTGGTTCAATCAAGCCTTCGCTAACGAGATGCTGCTCGAGGCTTTCACGCACTTGTGCAGCATGGCGGGTTGCATTGGCCGGTTGATACAGGTCGTAACCGGCGAGGATGGGCGAGTTGGTCCGCGCCTCCAGATCGATGACCAGCGCGGCCTGCAGGATTTCGCGAAGCTGATTGGCGCGCACGTGCTGATCGTCCGTTTCCAGATGCCAGTCGAGGCACTCATGGAGCTTTCGGCCCAGGTCACTGGCAAAGTTCTGCTTCAAACAGTCGGTAATAATGTCGTCCACGTGCTTGCGTTTAGTGGCGATGGGAATCTGCTTGAAATCGGCGAGGGACAGTTTTTTCAGAAGAGTGCTCTTGCCTTCAGTCGCTTCCTGAATGACTTGTGTGATGATTTCGCGTTTGGCGCGCGATAAATGAAACGGTGAATCCGCTTCACTGTTCAGTAACTCGTGGTAATCGCCGGAGTCGGGAGGGGCGGGAAGTTCAAAAATCAAATAGGCGATCAATTGTTTGATGTCGCCAATGGTCTGCGGCAGATTCAAACCTTCAAAGGCAAGCCATTGCTCAATGCCAATGTCGTAACCGGAATAAACATAGCCACCGGTTATTTCCGCAAACTCGGCCAGCATCAGCGTCTCTGCGCTTCCGCCGATGGGTAGCTCATGTTTGGCGTGTTCAAATATTCCAAAGATACTGCCTTCGCCGTCGACACCGATTCTAGCGTTCGCCGGAAAACCATGAATTTCGCAAAGATGCGAGAACTGCTCGGTTTCAATCATTTTCTGCAAGGCATGACGTGCTGGCTCATAGGCTTCATCGAACGTGCTGCCGGCAACGTAGGGGAAAAACAGGTTCTGCAGGCTAAGCCTGGTTGTCTCGGGTAAAGACGCGCTCGCGCTGTACTGCTCAAATGTCAAAGTGGGATGCGAACGTAGAAGGGCAGCATTCAGCGCTTGGGTGATGTTGGCTCTTTCCTGTTTGTCGAAAAGAGAACGATCGACGTATGAAGTTTTATTGATTACTGCGGGGCGCATGTCTTCTATCCTGAGTCGGGTAAGCTTCAAGTGTCTTTGTTAGCGGCGCTGATTTGTCAGGCGCCACAGATCAAAGAGTTGACTCAGGATAGAACTGCGGTGATCAGTAATTACAGGTTTAGTGCGTTGCGAATTATGCGTGGATATAACAAGTTGCTTCGGCTGCTATTTCCTGTTGTTAATTGTTCAATATGGCTTTTACCTTGTCACGCAACTGATCAATTGAAAACGGTTTGCCGATTACATGCATGCCTGCGGGTACATCAATGGATTCGGCATAACCGCTGGCAAACATAATCGGCAGGGCGGGGCGCAGTTTGCGTGCTTCGGTCGCCAGTTCGCGGCCATCCATGCCCGGCAGGCCGACGTCGGTCATCATCAGATCAATGTGCAGACTTGAGTCTTCAAGCTTTTCCAGTGCCTGTTCGCTGCCGTCTGCTTCGAGCACCGTGAACTCCAGCTCCTCCAGCACATCGACGATCAGCATGCGCACGATGTCGTCGTCTTCTACGACAAGGATGGTGGAGGCGGGGGTAGACATAATAAGGCTCTCGAAAGTCAGTTCAGGGTCGCCGGTCGATCAAAAGTGCCGGGCTTCTTCATCAGTAAGTGGCGCAGTGCCACAAGTTCCCCGCCCGACGCAAAAAAAGCATAGCCGCAGATGGGGGCGCAAGGATAACTGTTCAGGGGCATGAACATGCTGGTGAGCGTAGGAATTTGCTGCGAAAGGTGTGAGAAAAATGGATCCATGCCGCCGTTTTGGGGCAAACTGCCTGTTTTTCAACAGTTCGACAAGGCTGCCCCATGTCCTCTCCGTCTACGGTTGATGAGCAACGGTTTCGTAAACTCCTGAGTCGCAACATCAGTCTGCCCTTGGGCGTCGGTGTGCTCAGTGCCGTGTTCTTCGTGTCGCTGATTACTTATCTGCTGTCGGTGATCCAGTGGGTGGAGCACACCGACCGGGTGATCAATAACGCCAACGAAGCGGTGAAGCTCACCGTGGACCTGGAAACCGGCATGCGCGGTTTCTTGCTTAGCGGCGACGAGCATTTCCTTGACCCTTACGAAACTGCCAAACCGCGTATCGCGGTGGCGCTCAGTACTTTGCTCGATCTGACCGCCGATAACCCGGTGCAGACCGATCGCTTGCGTCGTTTGCAGGCCTTGCAGATCGAGTGGGCCAATTACGCACAATCGATGATCGATCTGCAGCGCTCCAGCGGCGATTACCGGGGCGCGGTCAAGGCTGGACGTGGCAAACGCCTGACGGACGAAATCCGCAAGCAATTTGAAGACGTCATCGAAACCGAACAGGTTCTGCGCACGACGCGCAATGAAGACGTGCGCCGCACTACGATCTGGAGCATCAGCCTCTACCTGATTTTCATCGCTGGTATCAGCGGCTTGCTGGCCTATATCGGCCGTCGTGATCTGGTCAATCTGTCGACCAACTACAGCGCCAACCTTGCCGCACAGCAAGCCAGTGCCGAACGTCTGGAGCAGCAGGCGTGGTTGCGCAATGGTCAGACCGAGCTGGCCGAGCAGGTGCTGGGGCAACTGACGCTGAACTTGCTGGGGCGCAATATTCTGCAGTTCTGCGCGCAATACCTGGGCACCGCCGTGGCCGCGCTGTACGTGCGTGAAGAACATGGCGGCCTCAAGCGGGTGGCCACTTACGGCTTCTCTCGCGAGCAGGAAGAACAAGATCAGTCGATTTACAGCGGCGAAGGCATTGTCGGCCAGGTGGCGCAACAGGCGCGGCTGATCCGTCTGGATTCGGTGCCGTCGGACTACTTCAAAGTCAGTTCTGGGCTGGGCGAGGGCTTGCCGCACAGTGTGCTGGTAGTGCCGACCAGCGATGACGACCGGGTCAATGGCGTGATCGAACTGGGTTTCCTGCGGCCGCTCACGGATCGCGATATCGAATTGCTGGAACTGATTGCCGGCAATATCGGCACCTCCATCGAAGCTGCGCGCTACCGTCAGCGCTTGCAGGAAGTGCTGGCCGAAACCCAGCAGCTCAACGAAGAGTTGCAGGTGCAGCAGGAAGAGCTGAAAACCGCCAACGAAGAACTGGAAGAGCAGTCGCGGATTCTCAAGGAGTCCCAGGCGCATCTGGAAACCCAGCAGGTCGAACTGGAGCAGACCAACGAGCAACTCGCCGAGCAGGCGCAGACCCTGGCCGAACAGCGCGACGCCATGGACCTGAAGAACACCGAGCTCAACCAGGCCCAGGTGCAGCTCGAAGAACGCGCCGAAGAATTGCAGCGCTCGAGCAAGTACAAATCCGAATTCCTCGCCAACATGTCCCACGAACTGCGCACACCGCTCAACAGTTCGTTGATTCTGGCCAAGCTGCTGGCGGAGAACCCGCAAGACAACCTCAGCGCCGAACAGGTCAAGTTTGCCGAATCGATCTACTCCGCCGGCAACGATCTGCTCAACCTGATCAACGATATTCTGGACATCTCCAAGGTCGAGGCGGGCAAGCTCGAAGTGATTCCGGAGAACACCAGCGTGGCGCGTCTGGCCGATGGTCTGCGCAGCGTGTTCGAACCTCTGGCGGCAGACAAGCAGCTGACCTTCAGTGTCGATTTGCAACCTGGCGCGCCGGGCATGCTCTACACCGACCGTCAGCGTCTGGAGCAGGTGATCAAGAACCTGCTGTCCAATGCCGTGAAGTTCACCGAGAAGGGCGCAGTCAGCCTGACCATTGCCGGCCAGCCGGATGATCGCGTCGCGTTCATCGTGCGCGATTCGGGTATTGGCATTGCTGCCGATCAGCAGGAAAGCATTTTCGAAGCCTTCCGCCAGGCCGACGGCACCACTAACCGCAAGTACGGCGGCACCGGTCTGGGCCTGTCGATTTCGCGGGATCTGGCGACCTTGCTCGGCGGTTCGATCAGCGTCAGCAGTACACCGGGGCAGGGCAGTGTGTTCACGCTGGTGTTGCCGCAGCAGTTCGACGAGACCAATGAAGTGCCGTTCGCTCCGTTGACCTTTACCCCGCCAGCGGCGGTGGCCAGCGTGCCACTGGCGCCGGTTGTTTCGCCGTTGACGCCGGTGCACATTCCGCGCTTCGCCGATGACCGTAACAAAGCGCCATTCGCCACGCGCTGCATCCTGGTGGTGGAAGACGAGCCGAACTTTGCGCATATCCTCTACGATCTGGCGCATGAGCTTGGCTATCAGTGCCTGGTGGCTCATGGCGCGGACGAGGGCTACGACCTGGCCAAAGAATTCGTCCCGGATGCCATCCTGCTCGACATGCGTCTGCCGGATCACTCCGGCCTCACCGTGCTGCAGCGTCTGAAGGAACACGCCGGAACCCGGCACATCCCGGTGCATGTGATTTCCGTCGAGGACCGCGTCGAAGCGGCGATGCACATGGGTGCGATCGGTTACGCGGTCAAACCGACCACCCGCGAAGAGCTCAAGGACGTGTTCGCCCGTCTCGAGGCCAAGCTGACCCAGAAGGTCAAACGCGTGCTGTTGGTCGAGGACGACGACTTGCAGCGCGAGAGCATTGCCCGACTGATCGGCGACGAAGACATCGAAATCACCGCCGTCGGCCTCGCGCAGGACGCGCTGGAGCTGCTGCGCACGACGATCTACGACTGCATGGTCATCGACCTGAAATTGCCGGACATGCTCGGCAATGACCTGCTCAAGCGCATGTCCACCGAGGACATCTGCTCGTTCCCGCCGGTCATCGTCTATACCGGACGCAACCTGACTCGCGATGAAGAGGCTGAACTGCGCAAGTACTCGCGCTCGATCATCATCAAGGGCGCACGCTCGCCAGAGCGTTTGCTGGATGAGGTCACACTCTTTCTGCACAAAGTCGAATCGCAGTTGTCCCATGAACGGCAGAAGATGCTCAAGACCGCGCGCAGCCGCGACAAGGTCTTCGAGGGTCGCAAGGTGCTGCTGGTGGACGACGATGTGCGCAACATTTTCGCCCTCACCAGTGCCCTGGAGACCAAAGGCGCAGTCGTGGTGATCGGCCGTAACGGTCGTGAGGCGATTGAAAGACTCAATGAAGTCGAGGATATCGATCTGGTGTTGATGGACGTGATGATGCCGGAAATGGATGGTTTCGAAGCCACCATTGAAATCCGCAAGGATCCGCGCTGGCGCAAGCTGCCGATCATCGCGGTGACGGCCAAGGCCATGAAAGACGATCAGGAGCGCTGCCTGCAGGCGGGCGCCAATGATTACCTGGCCAAGCCTATCGACCTGGATCGCTTGTTCTCGCTGATTCGCGTGTGGTTACCGAAGATGGAACGCATTTAGTGGAACGTAGTACGCCAGCTGAACGAAACAGTGAAATCGAACTGCGCTTGTTGATTGAGGCGATTTACCTCAAGTACAGCTACGATTTTCGCGATTACTCCGGCGCTTCAATCAAGCGCCGGGTGCAGCACGCGCTGAGCCAGTTCGAATGCGCGACCATTTCGGCGCTGCAGGAAAAAGTCCTGCACGATCCGACGGCGTTCATGCAGTTGCTGCAATTGCTGACGATTCCGGTCAGCGAGATGTTCCGCGATCCGTCGCACTTCCTCGCCATTCGCAGGGAAGTGGTGCCGTTGCTGCGCACCTATCCGTCGATCAAGATCTGGATTGCCGGGTGCAGCACGGGCGAGGAGGTCTATTCGATGGCGATTTTGTTGCGCGAAGAAGGCCTGCTCGATCGCACGATCATCTATGCCACCGATATCAACCCGCGCTCGCTGGACAAGGCCAAGCAGGGGATTTTCTCCATGGAGAATGTTCGTGCGTATACGGCCAACTATCAGCAGGCCGGTGGTCAGCGTTCGTTTGCCGACTACTACACGGCAGCGTACGGTTATGCGATTTTCGACAAGAGCCTGTGCGAGAACGTGACCTTCGCCGACCATAGTCTGGCGACGGACAGTGTGTTCTCCGAAACCCAATTGATTTCCTGTCGCAACGTACTGATTTACTTCAACAAGAAACTTCAGGACCGTGCCTTCGGTCTGTTTCATGAATCGCTGTGCCACCGCGGATTTCTGGTGCTGGGCAGCAAGGAAACGCTGGATTTCTCCGGTTACGCGAACCAGTTCGAACCGCTGGTCAAACAAGAACGGATCTACCGCAAAACATGAACGAGGCCGTGGATTTACCTCGCGTCGAGGCGATTGTGGTCGGGGCTTCCGCCGGCGGCGTCGAGGCGCTGCTGAGCCTGCTCGGACCGCTGCGCCGAGGCTATAGGTTGCCGATCGTTGTGGTCCTGCATCTGCCCGAAGAACGCCGTAGTCAATTGGCCGAAGTCTTCGCCCGCCGCGTGGACATGCCGGTGCACGAGGCTGCTGACAAGCAGGATATCGTTGCCGGCAATGTGTATTTCGCCACGCCGGGTTATCACCTGTCGGTGGAGCAGGATCGCAGCCTCTCGCTGAGCCTTGAGGAGCGCGTGCATTATTCCCGGCCATCGATCGACTATCTGTTTGAATCGGCGGCTGACGCCTACGGAGAGTCGCTGGCCGCCGTACTGCTCACCGGCGCCAATCACGATGGCGCGCGCGGGCTGGCGCAAGTCAAACGCCGCGGTGGCCTGACCATCGTTCAAGACCCCGAAGACGCGCAAGTCGCCACCATGCCCTTGGCTGCACTGAAGATTCAGCAGCCGGACCATGTCCTACCCATTCACGGCATCGGCCGTCTGCTTGTCGAGCTGGAACGAATCGCATGCTGAGTAATATCCAAGCCAAACTGCTGATCGTCGACGATCTGCCGGAGAACCTGCTGGCGCTCGAAGCGCTGATCAAGCGTGAAGACCGTACTGTCTACAAAGCCTTGTCGGCGGATGAAGCGCTGTCGTTGCTGCTGCAACACGAGTTCGCCATGGCCATCCTCGATGTGCAGATGCCGGGCATGAACGGCTTCGAGCTTGCCGAGTTGATGCGCGGCACCGAGAAAACCAAGAACATCCCGATCATTTTTGTCAGCGCTGCCGGCCGTGAACTCAATTACGCGTTCAAGGGCTACGAGAGCGGGGCAGTGGACTTTCTGCACAAGCCGCTGGATATCCACGCGGTGAAGAGCAAGGTCAACGTCTTCGTCGATCTGTACCGTCAGAGCAAGGCGATGAAGCAACAGCTCGAAGCGCTGGAGCAGGCCCGTCGCGAGCAGGAAGCACTGTTGCAACAACTGCAAAGCACCCAGCTGGAACTGGAGCAGGCGGTGCGCATGCGCGATGACTTCATGTCCATCGTCGCCCATGAAGTGCGCACGCCGCTTAATGGCCTGATCCTTGAAACCCAGCTGCGCAAGATGCACCTGGCCCGCGACAACGCTGCGGCGTTCACCCTCGACAAGATGCACGCCATGGTCGACCGCGATGAACGCCAGATCAAAAGCCTGATCCGCCTGATCGAAGACATGCTCGACGTGTCACGCATTCGCACCGGCAAATTGTCGATCCGACCGAGCCGTTTCGATCTGGTGCAACTGGTGAGCAACCTGCTGCAAAACTTCGCGGCACAGATCGAGGCTGCTGAAACCGAAGTGTCGTTCACCGCGCCTGTACCGGTGGAAGGCCATTGGGACGAGTTCCGCATCGAGCAGGTGGTCACCAATCTGCTCACCAACGCCCTGCGCTATGGCGGTCGCAGCCCGATTCAGGTGCGGGTTTACCGTGAAGGTGATGAGGCGCGGGTCGAGGTGCAGGACCGTGGCATCGGCATCAGCCAAGAGAATCAGAAACGTATTTTCCAACAGTTCGAACGGGTTTCCGCCAAGACGGTAGTGGCCGGGCTCGGGCTGGGTCTGTTCATTTCCGAGCAGATCGTCGCCGCCCATGGCGGCTCCATCGTCGTCGAGAGTGAAATCAACGAAGGCGCCCTGTTTCGCGTTTGTCTGCCAATTCAGGAAAACGGCACATCCGACGCAACCTCTGATTGACCGTACGGTCGTATCAGCAGCTATTGACTGAACAAAGGCTTCCCATGAGCGTAGATGCACAAGATGTAGTACTCGTCGTCGAGGACGAACCGGTTATCTTGATGGTCCTGACGGATTACTTGTCAGGGCAGGGGTATCGCGTGTTGCAGGCGGAAAACGGCGAGCAGGCGTTCGAGATTCTTGCGCGCAAGCCACATCTGGACATGTTGATCACCGATTTCCGTTTGCCGGGCGGGATCTCCGGCGTGCAGATCGCTGAACCGGCCGTCAAATTGCGTCCGGACCTGAAGGTGATTTTCATCAGCGGCTATCCGCAGGAAATCCGCGAAACCGGCAGCCCGATCACACGCAAGGCGCCGATCCTGGAAAAACCATTCGACCTGGATGTGTTGCAGGAAAAGATTCAGGAATTGCTCGCGTAAAGCCCTGTAGGAGCTGCCGAAGGCTGCGATCTTTTGATGTTGATGATCAAGAACAAGATCAAAAGATCGCAGCCTTCGGCAGCTCCTACAGTTTCAGCGGTTTCAGCTTTTGATCATCTCCCGCACTTTGGCGGTCAACAGGTCGAAAGTGAACGGTTTGGTGATCATCTGCATCCCCGAATCGAGGAACCCGCCACGCACTGCGGCGTGCTCGGCGTAGCCGGTGATAAACAGAACCTTCAGCCCCGGACGATATTGGCGGCCGACTTCTGCCAGTTGCCGGCCGTTCATGCCCGGCAGGCCGACATCGCTGATCAGCAGATCGATACGCTGCGTCGAATTCAGAATCGGCACGGCGCTGTCAGCATCCCAGGCTTCGACAAAGGCATAGCCCAACTCACCGAGCACCGCGCAGACCAGCACGCGCACTGCCGGGTCGTCCTCGACGATCAGCACGGTTTCGCCGTCCAGCGCATCCGGGGCTTGTTGAATAGCCGAGTCTGGACTGGACAGTTCTTCACCGCGAAAGCGCGGCAGATAAAGTTTTACCGTGGTGCCTTCATCGATCTCGCTGTGAATCGAGACATGGCCACGGGACTGCTTGCTGAACCCGTAGATCATCGACAGGCCCAGCCCGGTGCCCTGACCAATCGGTTTGGTGGTGAAAAAAGGATCGAACGCACGGTTGATGACACTTTGCGGCATGCCGCTGCCGTTGTCGGTGACACTGAGCATCACGTAATCACCGGGTTCGAGATTGCTGTAGGCCTCGGTGAATTCGCGCTTGAGTACCTGATTACTGGTCTCGACCACCAGTTTGCCGCCGTCGGGCATGGCGTCGCGGGCATTAATGACCAGGTTGAGCAGGGCACTTTCCAGTTGATTGGGGTCGGCCTCTGCGACCCACAACTTGTCGTTGAGGCGCATGTCCAGTTGGATGCTTTCGTTGAGGCTGCGTTGCAGCAGTTCACCCATGGACAGCACCAGGGTGTTCATCTGCACAGCTTTTGAATCGAGTGATTGCCGACGCGAAAATGCCAGCAGGCGGTGGGTCAGACTGGCGGCACGGTTGGCCGAAGTCACGCCCAGATCGATCAGGCTGTCGAGGTCGTCCAGACGTCCACGGGCCAGGCGCCGACGTAACAACTCAAGGCTGCCGATGATGCCAGTCAGCATGTTGTTGAAGTCGTGGGCGATACCGCCAGTGAGTTGGCCGACCGCTTCCATTTTCTGCGATTGGCGCAGGGCTTCTTCATTGTGCCGCAGTTGTGCGGTGCGCTCTTCGACCTGTTGTTCAAGGGTTTCCAGGGTCGATTGCAGACGTCGTTCGCTTTCACTGAGGTCAACCAGCCGGTCCCGGGCCTCGTACTGTCGTCGTCGGCCGCGCAATGCGGCGGACACCATACTGACCAGTGTCGCGGGATGGAACGGTCGCTCAAGGAACGTCACGTTGCCCAACAGATCGCTCAACCGCGAGGAGGGGCCTTGTTCCTGGCCGCCGTGATGGGTCAACAGCACAATGGGCAGATCCGACCACGCCGGCTGCTGCTCCAGGTGCAGGAACAGCGCTTCCAGTTCCGGTCCGCGCAAGGCTTCGGCGGCGACCAGCACCAGACCGGCACCCTGTTCAAGCTCCGTGCACAGCGAATCCAGACCTGGCGTGACGAGTCCGCTGTAGCCGGCCTCGTTGAGGATCATCAGCGCAATCTGGCTGTCGCGACCCACCGGCGCCAGAATCAGCGCCCGTTCGGCCAGCGGCACCTGAACCGTCACAAGTGTTCTTCCTGCAACAGCGGACTACTCGCGCCGAGATAGGTGGGGACGCCTCGCAGCACGCCTTGAAAGGCTTCCAGCGGTTCACCGATGGTCATGCCTTGCGTGGAAATGCGGTATTCACGAATGGTCGATTCGTGGCTGCCGGTGCGTTTCTTGATGATCGAGATCGCGCGGCGGACTTTGCCCAGTGCTTCGAAGTAGCGCAACAGAATCACCGTGTCAGCCAGATAAGTAATGTCGACCGGCGCTTGCATGTCGCCGACCAGACCATGCTGGGCGACCGTCATGAACGTCGCCGCGCCTTTGCGGTTCAGGTACAGCAACAACTCGTGCATGTGCAGCACCAGCGCGTTTTCTTCCGGCATTGCCGCCTGATAGCCGTTGATGCTGTCGATGACCACGGTTTTGATTTGACCTTCATCGACGCAGCGTCGCACGCGATGGGAGAACTCACCTGGCGACAGTTCAGCGGCGTCGACTTGTTCGATCAACAGATTGCCGGTGGCCTGCAAGGCTTTCAGGTCGATGCCGATGTTTTTCATCCGCTCAAACAGCAGGCCGAGTTCTTCATCGAAGATAAACAGCGCGGCTTTTTCCCCGCGTAGTACGGCAGCGGCAGCGAAGATCATCGAGATCAGCGATTTACCGGTACCGGCAGGGCCGAGAATCAGCGTACTGGAGCCGGTCTCGATGCCGCCGCCGAGGAGCGCGTCCATTTCCGGGATGCCGCTCGAGAGTTGCAATCGCGCGTACTCGCCGCGATGTTCGGCCGCCACCAGTCGTGGGAATACATGCACGCCGTCGCCCATGATGGTGAAGTCATGGAAACCACCGCGATACTTCTGGCCGCGGTACTTGACCACCCGCACGCGTCGGCGCTCGGCGCCGTAGTTAGGTGTCAGCTCTTCGAGGCGAATGACCCCGTGAGCAACGCTGTGCACAGTCTTGTCGAGCGACTCGGTGGTCAGGTCGTCAAGCAGCAATACGGTGGCGTTGTAGCGCACGAAGTAATGCTTGATCGCCAGAATCTGTCGGCGATAACGCAACGAACTCTGCGCCAGCAAACGGATCTCCGACAGGCTGTCGAGCACCACGCGCGTGGGCTTGAAGCGTTCGACTGCTTCGAAAATCTGCTTGGTGGCTTCGCCCAGTTCCAGGTCGGAGGAATACAACAGGCTCTGCTGATGCTCGGCATTGAGCAGGCTTTCCGGGGGCGTCAGCTCGAAGATCTTGATGTTGTCATCCAGCGTCCAGCCGTGGGACGACGCCCCTTGCCTTAGTTCGCGCTCGGTTTCCGAGAGCGTGATGTACAACGAGCGTTCGCCGGCTTTCGCGCCGGCCAGGAGAAAATGCAAAGCGACCGTGGTTTTGCCGGTACCGGGTTCACCCTCCAGCAAGAAAACATGACCGCGAGACAAACCACCGGCCAGGATGTCGTCCAGACCCACAATGCCGGTAGCGGCTTTCGCACTGATCAACTCGTTAGAAGTAGACAAAAAATGCCCTCTCATGACTAAGGGAAGCGAGGCCGCCAACAGAATCGCGCGGCCTGATTAACTTGACCCTTTGGCGTGATGGCAGTTCCGAAATTCCTTGCCAGATGTGTCGAAAGAGCTGTCGAAAGTGGGTCAGAGGCCTTGCTGCAAGGCCGGGTCATCCGGGTTGAGTTGTTCCAGTTGCGCCAACAGAATCTGCACATTCTGCAGCTGACCGCTTTCTTTCCAGTAGTTGATCAACAAGACCCGCGCCTTGCGGTCAGCGGGGTGGCGCTGGACGATTTCCTGCAATTGCTTTTGTGCCGCTTCCAGTTCTTCGGCGCTGTGCAGGGTGGTGGCGAGGTCGTAGCGGTAATCCTTGTTGTCTGGCTCAAGTTCGACGGCTTTGGACAAGCCGAGCAGGGCGTATTCGCGCTGATCGTGGTGTAACAGCCAAAGACCCAGAGCATGTTGCAGGTAAGCAGAATCGGGTTGCGCTTTGAGTTGTTGCCCCAGCAATTGCCGGGCGGCGTCGGTCTGGCCCTGGCGGTCGAGGACATCGATCTGCATCACCAGCGCCTGCAGATTGCCGGGCTCCAGGCGCAGGGTGTTATCGAGCGCGACTTGCGCCTCCTTGAGTTCGGCGTTGTGTAGATGCAGCCGAGCGATTTGCGCGTAGTTGGCGGCGCTTTCCGGTTGCGCCTTGAGCGTTTGTTCCCAGCCGTCGATTGCTTGTTGCAGCGGTGCGAAGTACAGACCCAGTTCATCCGGGGTCAAGCCGAGCAGGGCGTTGATGGCGGCAAAGCGCACGGTTTGATCTTCATCATCGAGCATTGGCCCGAGCAACAGGCTGCGTTGCCCGCCTGGCACCAGCCCCACCACGCTTTTGATCGCCGCCAGCCGCACGGCTGGGGATTCGTTTTGCAGGTCGGTGTCGGCCAGCTTCAACGCCTGTGGACTCGGATAGTTAGGCAGCTCACCATGCAGCCACACGCGGCGCTTGACCGAGATGTCCGGACGGCCCAGCTGTTGATATAGCTGACGCGCCGCGCCCGGTTGACCCTTGCGCGCGGCATCCAACGCTTCGCTATAGCCGTGTTTGATCGCATCGGGTATGACCGGCACGGTGCTGCGCACGGACAACCACGCGACAATGACGACAAGCACAAGGCCCAGGCTGATAAGCAGGTAGCGGCGCGACTGAGGCATGCAGGTTTCCGAAACAGGCGTTCTTGAGCAGAACGGCAAGCTTCGGTCAGCGCGGGCCACGAGTCAAACCCTGTGCATGCGAATCGCCCTACAAGCTGCGTCGACTCAGTTACCCGTCAGGCTTTCGAAGCAGTGTCTACGCTTGCAGAAGTCGCTTCGATGAGTGTGCCCATGCAAGCCCTGTTCAATTATTTCAAGGCCGTGATCCATCCTGGTCAGGCCGTCCTGCTGTTTGCCCTGCGAACCATCGCGGCGGGATTGTTGACTTTGTATCTGGCCTTTTTGTTCGATCTCGATCAGCCCAAGTGGTCGATCATGGCGGTAGTCATCGTCAGCCAGCCGTTGGCCGGGATGGCACTGGCGCGCAGTTTCGGTCAGGTGATCGGTACGACCCTCGGGGCGGCGGTGGCGGTGTTGATCATGGCGATCTTTCCCCAGGCACCGCTGCCATTCATTACCACTCTGGCCCTATGGCTGGCGCTGTGCACGGCGGGCGGTACGTTGCTGCGCTACACCAGCTCTCAAGCATTTGTGCTCAGTGGTTACACTGCCGTGGTGGTGGCGTTACTGGCGATTCCGGATCAGGACGGTACGTTTTTACTGGCGGTTACCCGCGTGACCGAAACCTTGCTGGCCGTGGCGTGCGTGTGTGTCGTCAGCCTGCTGACAGCGCGCCCGCAAGCGGTGGCCAAGGGTTATTTCGCCAAAGTCGATCAAGTGATCAAACTGGCCGCCAGCCACGCAGCGGCGGTGCTTCGCACGGAAGAAAGCGAGGCCGATTTCCAGCGCCGGCAAATGCAACTGCTGGGGGAGATCAGCGCACTTGAAGGCTTGCGGCGACACTTGTATTTCGATGCACCACGATTGCGCAGCGCCAACCATCTGGTGCTGCTGTTGGGCAATCAACTGATGCTGTTGACCTCGCGATTAACCGCGCTGCGCCATCAACGCGAACTGCTCACCGAACGTTGGGAGGGGGAGCTGCCGCTGGATATCCAGCGACTGCGTGCGGACGAACTGGCGCTCCTCGATCAGTTGGCGGAGCAGGGGCGATCATTGCCCGAGCCCACACGTCACCGGTTTATCACGCTGCAGCATCAGTTCGAGGCGCTCGCTTATCAGGCCGAACAACTGACTGAAGACATGAGTGCCACGCTACGTTCGCTGGCCTGGGCGCTGCGCTGGGAACAGGCGCGGCTGTTGCAGCAACTGGAGCAAATCCTCGAATTGAGCGATGCCATCCAGGAAGGGCGCGAGGCCAGTTGCCTCTATCGCGGTCAGGTCAGCCCGTTGCATCTGGACTTCACCCTGGCGTCGATGAACGCGATTCGCGCTTTCACTGCGTTGCTGGTGGCCGGGTTGATCTGGATCGAAACCGCGTGGGACGGTGCGCGGGGCGGGATGATTCTGGTGGGAATCCTCTGTTCGCTGATGGCTACTTTCCCTCGTCCACTGATGGCCGCGCAAAGTTACGCCCGAGGCTTGGGGCTCGCGCTGGTGGTCTCGGCGTTCTATCAATTCATGCTGGTGCCGGCGGTCAGTGATTTCGAGCTGTTGGCATTACTGCTGGCCCCGCTGCTGTATGTGATCGCAATTGGTCTTGCCAGCCCGGCGACGGCGGGCATCGGCATGGGACTGGGGTTGTCGAGTTTCCTGATGATCGGCCCGCAGAATGTCGGTACCGGGCAGAACACGGCGATTCAATGGTTCGAGTTCGCCGGCGCCTACGTCAGTGCGGCCATGCTTGCCCTGATTGTTTACGCGTGGATTTTCCCGTTTCGCCCGGCGTGGCGCCTTCGTCGCTTGTACAACGAAGCGCGCGAGCAGGTGTATGCGCTAACCAAAACCCCCGCGACCGATGAACAACAGTTCGCCTTCGAAAGCCGCATGGTCGATCGTCTGACCAGCATGCTCGGCCTGCTGCCGGCGGTGAACAGCCGCGCGATGCAGCAACTTTACGAAATCAGCCTGTCGTGTGTTGCGCTGGGTGTGGCGATGCATCAGCTGCGTCAGCAGGCACACAACAATGCGCTGCTGACAGACACCTTCAATCAGCGTCTGGCTTCGGCCGTGCGCAAAACCGGGCGTTTTGTCGCCGGGCGTCAGGATGTGCAATTGGCGCCACTGCTGACCACGCTGCACACACTGGGCGACGAACTGGATGAATTGCACGTCGCCAGTCATGAGCATGTGTGGTCGTTGTTTCGCATGCGCGTGGCCCTGTTGATCGTCGTGTCATTCCTGCAGCGCCACGGTGACGCCATCCAGCAATCTGTCCCGGAAGGAGAAGCAGCCCTTGCCCATTGATTTCGAGATTGGCGGTGTCTACCTGCCGCCCATTGCCCAGACGCTATTGTTGGCCATACCGATATTCATGCTGCTCGACTGGGGATTGCGGCGTCTGGGTGTGCTGCGCCTGGTCTGGCATGAAGCGCTGTTCGAAGGCGCCCTATATGCCTGCGTCTGTGCCACGCTGATTTTGCTGATGGGAGCCTGATGCCTTGAAAGTGTTATTCACGCGATTGATCACGTTGGCGGTGGTGTTGCTGGCGATCGTGCTCGGCTGGTTCGCCTGGGAGCATTACACCCGCGCACCGTGGACTCGCGATGCCCGGGTGAGGGCGGATGTGGTGACGCTGTCGGCGGATGTCTCGGGGCGCATTGTCAGGCTGGCGGTGCAGGACAACCAGCATGTCGACAAGGGGCAACTGTTGATGGAGATCGACCCGGCGCGTTACAGGTTGGCGGTGGAGCATTCGCGACGTTCAGTGGAAGTGGCCAAGGCGACGCTGGGCCAGTCGCAAGCGGCGATCGTTGCCAGTGAAGCCTTGCTCAAACAGCGGCAAAGCGAAGAGCGTAGGCGGCGTACGCTCAAGCAGGGTTTTGCGATTTCCGGGGAAGAGTGGGAGAAATCCAGTACCGATGTAGCGGTGGCCCAGGCCGATCTTTTACGTAATCAGGCCAATCTCGGCCTGGCCGAAGCCAATGTGCAGTTGGCGATTGCCGCGATGACTCAGGCCGAACTGGACTTGCAGCGCACCCGCGTCGAGTCACCGGTCAGTGGCTATGTCACTAACCTGCTGACTCGCGAAGGTGACTACGCAGTGAGTGGCGGCGCGTTGTTGGCGCTGGTCGACAGTGATTCGTTCTACATCAGCGGTTATTTCGAAGAAACCAAACTACCGCGAATCGGTGAGGGCGATCGGGTGCGGGTGCAATTGATGAGTGGGGAGACCTTCGGCGGTACGGTGCAGAGCATTGCCTTCGCCATTGCCGACCGGGAGAACGCGCCGGGCAGTCGGCTGCTGGCGAACATCAACCCGAGTTACACCTGGGTGAAACTGGCGCAGCGGGTGCCGGTACGGATCGAAATCGATGGCGACTACGCCGGCAAAAACCGTTTGCGTGCGGGCACCACAGCGACCGTCACCGTGCTGGAAAACTGATCCCTGTAGGAGCTGCCGCAGGCTGCGATCTTTTGATCTGCTCCTTTAAAGCAAAGTCGAAAGATCGCAGCCTGCGGCAGCTCCTACAGAAGAGGGTGTGATTTTCGAGGCATAAAAAAGCCCCGCGACCGAATGATACGCGGGGCAAAAAATTTGGTTGGTTGCGGCCAACCAAAGGAGCTCTTTAACAATCGATTACTTGCTGGCAACAGTCTCCGGTTGCCAGCCGCCGCCAAGGGCCTTGTAGATCGCGACAATGCCGCGATACAGGTCAACTTCGGCCTGGGCCTGACTGTCTTCGGCGTTCAACCGTTCACGTTGAGCGTCGAGCAGCACGAGGAAGTCAGTCGTGCCTTCGCGATAGCGAATTTCAGCCAGGTCGGCAGCCTTGCGGCTCGATTCGCTCTGACGGATCAGCGAGATCAGGCGTTGCTGGCGTTTGCCGTAATCGCTGAAAGCGTTTTCCGACTCTTCCAGGGCCAGCAGCACTTGTTGCTCGTAAGTCGCCAGTGCGCCTTCGGCTTCAGCATCGGCGCCACGCAAACGGGCGCGTACGCTGCCAAGGTCGAACGCCGCCCACGTGATGCTCGGGCCGAGTGCCCAGGCGTTGGCCGCCGAGGAACCGATCTGCGAACCACGCCCGGCCGTCCAGCCGAGGAAGCCGCTAAGGCTGACCCGAGGGAACAGATCGGCTTTCGCCACGCCGATACGCGCCGTGGCCGAAGCCAGATTGCGTTCAGCGCTGAGAATGTCTGGACGACGCTGCAGCAGTTCGCCCGGATCTCCGATCGGCAAGGCCTTGGCAATCGCCGGCAAGTCTTTCGGGCTCAGATCGACGGTCAGCTTGTCCGGACGCTCACCGAGCAGGGTGGCGATGCGGTTCTTCTGCCGAACCTGTTCCGCCTGCAACTGCGGCACGGTGGCTTCAACGTTGGCCAGACGCGCATCGGCGCGCTCGACATCGAGCTGATCACCGACACCGGCGTCTCGCAGGCTGATGGTGATCTTGCGCGACTCCACCTGATTGTTCAGGTTGGCCACGGCGATCTTTTCGCGCAGCTGGGCACCGCGCAGTTGACCGTAAGCATCGACCAGTTCGGCAATCATGGTGACTTGCAGTTGATACAGATCGGCTTCGGCCGCTTGCTGGTCGGCGTTGCTGGCTTCCAGATTGCGCTGGATGCGGCCAAACAGGTCCAGCTCCCAGGCCATGTCCAGACCGAGGTCATAGCGTTCGCTATTGACCCGGTCGGTGGTCTGGCCAGGGATTTGCCCCTTGGCCAGATCACTGCTGGCGCGGCTGGTGATGGTCGGCATCGCATCGTTGCTGGCGTCGTCGCGGATCGCCCGGGCGGCTTTCCAGCGGGCGAACGCCACGCGCAGTTCACGGTTGCCTTGCAGCGATTGGGTCACCAACTGGTTGAGGGTCGGATCGTCGAATTGCTGCCACCAGATGCCTTCGAATTTCGAGCGGTCGAAGTTCTTTTGCCCGGCGGCGCCGTCGGTGACGGCCGTGATGTTGGCCGCCTCCGTGGCTGGGGTCTTGTAGTCGGGGCCGACGGCGCAGGCACTGAGGGCCAGCACCAGCAGACTCGGCAGGAAGACTTTCAGACTCATTGTTGCGCCTCCAGTTTCAGAGCTTTGGCCGCTTTGCGGGCTTCACCGCGTTCGACAAAGTTACGGATCAGTACGTAGAACACAGGTGTCAGCAACAGACCGAAGAAGGTCACCCCGAGCATCCCGGAGAACACTGCCACACCCATGGCGTGACGCATCTCGGCACCGGCACCGCTGGAGAACACCAGCGGCACCACACCCATGATGAACGCGAAGGAAGTCATCAGGATCGGCCGCAGACGCAGACGGCAGGCTTCCAGTACCGCAGCGAGCGGGTCGAGGCCTTCTTCCTGTTTGTCCTTGGCGAACTCGACGATCAGAATCGCGTTCTTACAGGCAAGTCCGACCAGTACGATCAAGCCGATCTGGGTAAAGATGTTGTTGTCACCGCCCGAGATGATCACGCCGGTGATGGCCGACAGCAGGGTCATCGGTACGATCAGGATTACCGCCAATGGCAGGCTCCAGCTTTCGTATTGAGCGGCGAGCACCAGGAACGCCAGCAGTACGCAGAGCGGGAACACGAACAACGCGGTGTTGCCGGACAGAATCTGCTGGTAGGTCAGGTCGGTCCACTCGTAGGTCATGCCGTTCGGCAGTTCATCTTTCAGCAGTTTCTCGATGGCTTTCTCGGCTTGGCCGGAGCTGTAACCGGGAGCTGCCGCACCGTTGATTTCTGCGGTGATGAAGCCGTTGTAGTGCATCACGCGATCCGGGCCCGAGGTGTCGCTGACCTTGATGAAGGTCGCCAGCGGGATCATTTCGCCTTTGTTGTTGCGCACTTTCAGCTGACCGATCTGATCGGATTCGAGGCGGAACTGTTGCTCGGCCTGAACGTTGACCTGATAGGTGCGCCCGAAACGGTTGAAGTCGTTGGCATACAGCGAGCCCAGGTAGATCTGCAGGGTGTCGAAGATGTCGCTGACGGCCACGCCGTGGGTCTTGGCTTTTTCACGGTCGATGGCGGCATCGACCTGTGGCACGTTCACCGTGTAGCTAGTGAACAGGCCCGCCAGTTCCGGCACGCTGTGGCTCTTGTTAATGATGTTCATGGTTTCTTTGTACAGCTCGTCGTAGCCCAGGTTGCCCCGGTCTTCGATTTGCAGACGGAAACCACCAATGGTGCCCAGACCTTGTACCGGCGGTGGCGGGAAGATCGCCATGTACGCCTCTTGAATGTTCGCATATTGGCCGTTCAAGGCACCGGCAATTGCACCGGCGGACATGCTCGGGTCTTTACGCTCGTCGAACGGTTTCAGCGTCACGAAGACGATGCCGGCGTTCGGGCTGTTGGTGAAACCGTTGATCGACAGCCCCGGGAACGCAACGGCGCTTTCCACGCCTGGCTGTTTCAGCGCCAGCTCGGACATGCGCTTGATCACGTCTTCGGTGCGATCCAGGCTCGAAGCATCCGGCAGTTGTGCGAAGGCCACCAGGTATTGCTTGTCCTGGCCGGGTACGAAACCGGTCGGCGTGCTGGAGAAACCGAAGAAGGTCAGGACCATCAGACCGGCGTAGAGCAGAAGGGCGATGCCGCTGCTGCGGATAACCCGGCCCACCGTACCGACGTAGCCATGGCTGGCGCGGTCGAAGAAGCGGTTGAACGGACGGAACAGCCAACCACCGAAGATCTTGTCGAGCACTTTGGAGAAGCGGTCTTTCGGTGCGTCGTGGCTTTTCAGCAACACAGCGGCCAGTGCTGGCGAGAGGGTCAGCGAGTTGAACGCCGAGATCACGGTCGAGATGGCGATGGTCAGTGCAAACTGTTTGTAGAACTGCCCGGTGAGACCGGAGATGAAGGCCGCCGGAATGAACACCGCACACAGCACCAGAGCCGTGGCAACGATCGGGCCGGTCACTTCACGCATGGCGCGCTTGGTGGCTTCGACCGGATTCAATCCGAGCTCGATATTGCGCTCGACGTTCTCCACCACCACGATGGCGTCGTCCACCACGATACCGATGGCCAGCACCAGGCCGAACAGCGAGAGCGCATTGAGCGAGAAGCCGAACAGGTGCATCACCGCAAACGTACCGATCAACGATACCGGCACCGCCACCAACGGAATGATCGAGGCGCGCCAGGTTTGCAGGAACAGGATCACCACCAGTACCACGAGAATCAGTGCTTCGAAGAGGGTGTGAACCACCGCCTCGATCGAGCCGCGCACAAAGATCGTCGGGTCATAGACGATGCTATAGTCCATGCCTTGCGGGAAGCCTTTCTTCAACTCGTCCATTTTCGCCCGAACGTCGTTCGAGATGTCGATGGCATTGGAGCCTGGACGCTGGAAGATCGGGATGGCTACCGCCGGCTGATTGTCCAGCAACGAGCGCAGGGCGTATTGACTGGAACCGAGTTCAACGCGAGCGATGTCTTTGAGACGAGTGATTTCACCGTCGTCGCCTGCACGAATGATGATGTTCTCGAACTCTTCCTCGGAGACCAGACGGCCCTGAGTATTGACCGACAGCTGGAAGCTCTGGGCATTCGGGGCAGGGGGCGCACCCAATTGACCGGCCGCGACCTGGCGGTTTTGCTCACGAATCGCGGTGACCACATCCGTTGCGGTCAGATTGCGCGAAGCGGTCTTGTTCGGATCGAGCCAGACCCGCAGCGAGTAATCGCCCATACCAAACAACTGCACATCACCAACACCGTTCAGACGAGCGAGCTCATCCTTGATGTTGAGGATCGCGTAGTTGGACAGGTAGAGCATGTCGTAGCGCTTGTCCGGGGAGGTCAAGTGCACAACCATGGTCAGGTCGGGCGAGGCCTTGTCGACGGTGATACCGATGCGCGTCACTTCCTCGGGAAGCTTCGGTTCGGTACGGGTCACCCGGTTTTGCACCTGCACCTGCGCATTGTCCAGGTCAGTGCCCAGAGCGAAGGTGATGGTCAGGGTGATCTTGCCGTCGGCGGTCGACTGCGAGGACATGTACAGCATGTTCTCGACGCCGGTGATGGCCTGCTCCAGCGGAGCGGCCACGGTTTCACCGATGACTTTAGGGTTGGCGCCCGGGAAGTTGGCACGTACCACCACGGTCGGTGGCACGACTTCCGGGTATTCGCTGATCGGTAGCTGGAACAGCGAGATCGCACCGGCGATCAGGATCAACAGCGACAGCACCGCTGCGAAGATCGGCCGTGAAATGAAGAATTGGGAAAAATTCATCGGAGTTGTCGTCCCTTAACCGCGTGGGGTCGTAGCAGCCAGCTTCACAACCGAACCGGACGCACCTTTGGCAGGGGCGACTTTGGGCAGGTTGCTGGCTTCCAGCGCTTGACGTTGTTGAGCGAGTGCCGCGATGGTCTGTTCGCTGGCCATTGGCACCACTTCAGGAGTGACCGGTGAGCCAGGACGAACCCGTTGCAGACCCTTGACGATGATCGTGTCGTCCTTGTTCAGGCCGTTACGGACGATGCGCAGGCCTTCGATTTTCGGACCCAGTTCGACGGCGCGGTACGCGGTTTTGTTGTCCGCATCCATCACCAGTACGAACTTCTTGCCGAGGTCGGTACCGACCGCTTCGTCGTTGATCAGCATGGCGTTGTAGGTACCGCTGCCGACCAGTTTCAGGCGTGCGTACAGGCCCGGGGTGTAGGTGCCGTCGCGGTTGTCGAACACCGCGCGACCACGGATGGTGCCGGTTTTCGGGTTGACCTGGTTGTCGACGAAGTTCATCTGGCCGAGGTGCGGGTTGCCGTCTTCGTTGGACAGGCCCATGTACACCGGAGTGGTGGCACCGCGCTGACCGTTACGGGCGAGTTGGGTGTATTTGAGGAACACGCGCTCGTCGGCGTCGAAGTAGGCGTAGACGCGGTCGGTGGAAACCACGCTGGTCAATGGAGTGGTGTCGGCGGTTACCAGGTTACCTGCGGTAATTTCGGCACGGCTGACGCGGCCACTGATCGGCGCGGTCACGCGGGTGAAGCTGAGGTTCAGTTTGGCCAGATCCAGTTGCGCTTGCAGGGCACCGACAGCGGCGCGGGCTTCCTGTGCAGCGCTGGTGCGCGAGTCGGCCAGTTCGGCGGAAATGGCGTTGCTGGCGCGCAGACGCTCACCACGTCCGGCTTCGTTTTCACTGCGGGTGGCGTTGGCGCGGGACTGGGCGACCAATGCTTCGAGGCGGCGCACCTCAGCCTGGAACGGACGCGGGTCGATCTGGAACAGCAGGTCGCCTTTCTTGACCAGTGCGCCCTCGGTGAAAGCCACCTCGTCAATCTGGCCGGAGACCCGTGGACGGATTTCAACGGTTTCTGGCGCTTCGAGGCGCCCGGTGAATTCGTCCCACTCGTTGACCGGTTGTTCGATCACCTTGGCCACGCTGACTTTCGCAGCGGGCATAGTGGCGGCAGTCTCCGGAGTCTTGCCGCAGGCGCTCATCACCAGTACGGCCAACATGGCCAACGGGAAGCGCAAATGTTTGAGTGACTGTTCCATGGATGCATCCGCCAATGTATTGAAGATGGGCGGATGATGCTCGGCGGGGTGTGATGGCACGAATCGAATGAAGCAAAGGTAACTATCATTCGGAATGATATAAGACCCGAACGAGCCCTCTAGCATGCACCTTTCGTTAGGTGGCTATCAATCTCTCTCACGGCAATTCTCTGTTGCCTGACCTGCAAAAGTCAGGAGCGAGGCTGCGCGGCGGGGATTATGCGGGGATTAAAAATGCCGAACCCGCCATGGCGGCGGGTTCGACAATGTGATCAGAGTTTCGGCAACTGGCCGATGCGTCCGATCATTTCCGTCACGATCTGCAGATCCAGCTGGAATTGCTCCACGGTCTTGAACTCGCCATCAGTGTGACCGGTGTACTTCACATTTGGCATGGCCAAACCGAATTGCACGCCATTCGGCAGTTCATGCACCGAAGTGGCGCCGGCGGAAGTGCCGAACTCGTGTTTCATGCCGAGGTTTTCTGTCGAAACCGCCAACAGTGCCTTGACCCATTCGCCCTCAGGATTGCGGTACATCGGCTCGGCAATCGAGTAATCGAAGGCAACGGCTACGTGGGATTTCTTGCTCCACGCCGCCAGTTTCTCAGCGATTTCAGCCTTGAGCTTCTCCGGCGACTTGCCCTTCGGCACGCGCAGGTTGACCGCGAGTTTGAAGGCTTTGTCATCCATTCCGACGTAGGTCAGCGACGTTGTCAGCGGCCCCATGAAAGCATCGGAGAAACCGACCCCCAGCTTGTTACCGAGGTAATCCAGACCCCAGTTGTCGGCGGCGTAACGCGCGGCATCGGTGATGTGGTTGTGCTTGAACGCGACTTTGCCATCAAGGCTATTGATAAAGACCAGCATCCGTGCGACCGGGTTGACCCCGGACTCTGGCTCGGAGGAGTGCGCAGATACGCCAGTCACGGTCAGCTTGACGTCTTTGCCATCAACCTTGGCATTCACCTGGAAATCGCCGCCATTACGCTTGGCAAACTCGTCACCGGCCTTCTGCAGACTGGCGGCCAGCTCCGCAGGCTTATCGGTGACCAGGGTGACGACAGACGCTGATGGAATCTGGTTGGTCGCCAGGCCACCGGTCATCGAGATGATTTCCGCACCTTTGCCTGCACCTTTGCGCTTGGCAAAGTTGGCCATGACGGTACCGTAGCCTTTCTCGGCAATCACCACCGGGTAACCGCCGTCCAGCGCCAGGTTGTAGTTCGGTGTCGGATTGCGTTCGAAGTAGTAGGGAATCGCGTCGCCCGTGGTTTCTTCAGTGGTGTCGACCAACAGCTTGAAGTTGCGCACCAGCGGCAGCTTTTCTTCCTTGATGACTTTCATGGCATACAGCGTGACCACGATGCCGTTCTTGTCATCCTCGGTGCCGCGACCATACATGCGGTCGCCGATCAGGGTGATCTTGAACGGGTCGAGGCGGGTGCCATCCTTGAGCACCCAGTTTTCCGGCGTCACCGGCACCACATCGGCATGGGCATGAATGCCGACCACTTCGTCGCCGCTACCGTCGAGAGAGATCTCGTAGACACGATTGTCGATGTTGCGGAATTTCAGATTGAACGACTCGGCAAGGCTCTGAATCTTCGCCGCGATCTTGGTGAATTCCGGGTTGTCGTGCTGTTCGACGCCGTCCTTGCGATAAGTCGGGATCTCGACCAGTTCGCGCAGGGTTTCGGTGGCGGCGGCGCTGTATTTCGCGCGCGTGTAGATACCCAGCAGACGATAGATTTCGTTCTGCTGCTCGGCGGTCAGGGTCTTGTTATCAAGGTACGCGCCAATCGCCGAGCCAATGTCGGCGGTTTTCGCCAGATCGCTCTTGCCCAGATTACCGATGAACTGGCGGAAATCAGTGGCTTTGTCGGCGCTGTAGGTTTTGAGGATTTCAGCGCTCTGTTGTGGGGTGATATTGGCTTGCGCGGGCGCGGTGAACACGGCGAGGCCGGCCAGCATCAAGGTGGTGGCAGCCAGTTTTTTGAAAGGGACATTCATTACGAAGGGCATTCCTTTGCAGGGCAGTGAGTTAGGCGTGTCTCAAGGTTGAGACACATACGCTTACAACCTAACACCGTGTCAGAGCCTTGCGGGAGTCCTGAAAGGGGATGTGTCGCACAAAAATGCAAAAGAGACGCACAAATGAAAAAGCCCGGGGAAGGTTTCCGGGCTTTTTTATGGGTGCTCGCCTGACAACCAGTGCTTCTCCAAATCCTTGCGCCAGGTTCAGCAAAGCGCGGCTATCTGAAGATCTGTTCAATCATGATCCTGGAGGGGATGAATAACGTATTAGTGTAATAGGCCTCATACCCATAGGCGGTTATGCGAACTTTGCACGGGATGGAAGTTTGCGACGTCAGCAACGGTTTGATGGCGTCGTAGTCATTCAAGTCGCGTTGCGTACCATCCGGATTGGTGTAGTAGAAGATCAGGTCGGAGGAAAACTTGTAATTGGGCCTGGCTTGACCGCTTGCGTTCACTCGCCCTTCGGCTTTTACCGCGATTGAATGCTCGGATGAGAACTCCATGTCGCGATTGAGAGAGCAGATCAGGGTAGGGTTGAGCTGGTTGGAGTTTTCGTAATCATTGAAAGCGTTCTGCAAATCCACAGTGGAGTTGAAGTGGGCCGTGAACAGATTGGCGGGGCCGAGCTCAAACGACGATAGCGTGAGGTCGGCGGGGGGAATGCTCGCCGTTTTTACGCAGCCGGTGAAGAGTAGAACGCCCAGGTATATGACCGCGCGGAAGCTGTTCATTGGCCGAAAATACCGTTGATTGAGTCAAAAATCAGATCGCAGGCGGACTTCGTCCCTTGCACAGGTTCTATAAACATCCAGTCAGCAGATGCATGGTGCCTATCAATGGTCTTGTTGATGGTCGGACCAGACTCGATCATCCAACGCTCCCCGAATTCTGCGACACCGTCAGATTGGTCAGGTGTACTGGCGTTGGCCCGGATGTTGATCCATGTTTCAGCGACAGGCGTTGGCTCCGAAAAATAGATATCGGAACCCAGCCATACCAGGAATCCTTCACCCACTGGATCGAGTGTCACCAGATATTTGATGGTGTAACCGGCTTCGGAAAGGATCTGTGACAGATGTGCGCCGTTCCATCCGCCGAGGCTGTGGCCGACGATGTAAACCGGGCAGGATTTGCTGGGAATGTTGTCGATGAAGTGAGTCTGGATATCGCCGGAACCCCTTGCATCCTTATAACTTTTAGGGAACCCCGTGTATTTCGCCGGCAGCTTGGCGCTGCCGGCAATTTTGCCGTCGAGCTGTTTTTTTGCGTCGTCGATATTGTGGAACGCGCCTTGAAAATAATATTTCTCTTGGTCGGCAGCCCCACCAATGAAAAAAACGATCGCCTTCTTTACGGGAACGGGAGCCGTCTTTACCGACTGATCCTTCACGAGTGTTAACGTCGGCGTGACGGCCAGACTCGCGGTATTTCCATTGGGAAGCTGGATTTGCTCTGCCGGCATGTTTTCAATCTTCCAGAAATAGTTTGAAGGTTTCTGCCACGTGTGAACTCACGACGTGCGTGAACCCCAGCGAATCACTGGTGCCGTACTCGAAACTGCCGTCCGCGCGCTGAATCGCGTAGGCATGATTAGGCATGGGCTCACCCGTGCTTTCGTCGATCAATTTGATCTTGTCGCTGAAGTGCACCGGCATCGGCAGCAGACCGCTGAAAGGTGCCGAGACGAAGGTGTCGCCGATGATGACTGTTCCGGAACCGCCCACAACGATGTTGCCGTGTCCGCCCGTGCTGTCGATCGTCGCAGCATTCAAACCATTGATGAAAACGGTCGAGCTGACGCCTCCCGTGATCGGACTGCCACAAGCGGATTTGTCGGTCATCCGGGCGGCAGCAAGCCCGTCAAAGTTCACATTGGGCGAGCCACTGGCAATGGGATTCGTGCCATGCCCCGGAAGAGGGCAGCTAGTGGGGTCCGTGAGGCGTGCAGCAGGTTTTCCGCTCATGCGAAGTTCCGTTTCAAGAGGTCAGATCGGGCAGCCGTGATGAATAGCCGTATCGTAGAACAGCCAGGGCTGTTCGCTGGATCGACAGCCTTGGTGGTCGTAGTAATCGGGAATGGTGAGGATGTGGTGTCAGCTCTGCGAGACATTGACCCCATGTGCATCCGGACGGATGCGAGTGTTCGCCTTCAATCACACCGGTGGTGTTTGAAGACGCGAGGGGCACAAGCGCTTGCATACGTGAAGTACGCATCAAATTTTACCGTCCCTGGAAATTTCGTTGCGAAGAATGCCGCAAGCTACGCTTGCGTTCAATAATATTCAGAACTGCCAGCGCTGATTCAGAGACTATCCGGATCCCCAAAAAACATCTGAATCCGCGACCGCAACCACCGCTCACCCGGATCATTATCCTGCGACCCACGCCAAGCCATATGCAGCTCAAACGTACGCGTCGGCAACGGCGGGTCCTCCGCGCGAACACCGCCGGCAGCCGTCAATGCTTCCGCGGTGTAATCGGGCACGGTCGCCACGATGTCGGTGCCGGCCAGCAACGTACTCAAGCCATTGAACTGCGGAACAGCCAGCACCACATGGCGTTTGCGTCCGAGCTTCTCCAACTCTTCATCAATAAAGCCACTGAGGTCGCCGGCAAACGACACCAGCGCATGCGGACGAGCGCAGTAGTCGTCCAGGCTCAACGGCCCCGGCACGGTATCGGCACGCAGCAATTTTGGCGCGCTGCGACGCAGGACCTTGCGCTTGGCGTTGGCCGGCAGGTCCGTGGTGTAGCTGACGCCAATGGATATCTCGCCGGAAGCCAGCAGGCCCGGCATCAATATGTAATTGACGCGACGAATCACCAACACGATTCCCGGGGATTCGGCGCGCAGGCGTTTGAGCAGCATTGGCAGCAGGGCGAATTCGACGTCATCCGATAAACCGATACGGAATACCGACGTGCTGGTCGCCGGGTCGAATTCGGCCGCACGGCTGACGGCGGTCGAAATCGAATCGAGGGCCGGCGAGAGCAGGGCGAAGATTTCCACGGCGCGGGCGGACGGTTCCATGCTGCGCCCGGTGCGTACAAACAGCGGGTCATCGAACAGGCTGCGCAGGCGCGAGAGCGCCGCACTGATCGCCGGTTGACCGAGAAAGAGTTTTTCTGCCGCCCGGGTCACACTGCGTTCGTGCATCAATGTTTCGAATACGATCAACAGGTTCAGGTCGACACGACGCAGGTCATTACGATTCATCTGGAGTCCTGGCAGAGTCATCAAGCTTGACGAGAGCGGCCATATGAGAACAATGGCCGGCATGAATCTTACGGGGAAAGGCTGGTACTCTGCACCGGAAAATTCAGCTTGAATGAGACGGTGGCAGCAGTTTTTCATGGATTTTGCCACTGCCGCCCCTGTTGCGGAATCAATGACAGGCATGTCGACTATTAATAGCCACTGATAGTCTTGGGTCAAAAGCCCAGATAGAGTTCATGGCATTAGAGGTTACTTTGACGAGGTTTGCGATGTCCCGCACGATCCGTTTTCACAAGTTTGGTCCGGCCGAGGTGCTCAAATGCGAAGAGCATGCGGCCGCTCAGCCAGGTCCTGGCGAAGTGCAGGTGCGTGTCGAGGCAATCGGCATCAGCTGGTACGACACCCTGTGGCGTCAGAACCTGGCATCGTCCCAGGCACGTTTGCCATCGGGTCTTGGCCATGAAATGGCCGGCGTGGTCACTGCAGTCGGTGCCGATGTCGAGGACCTGTCCGTCGGTGACAAGGTCGCGAGTTTTCCGGCTGAAAGCCCGAACGACTATCCGGTCTACGGCGAGTCGATCGTACTGCCGCGTACTGCGCTGACCCGTTATCCGGATGTGCTCAGCCCGATCGAAGCCAGCGTGCATTACACGCCACTGCTGATCGCCTACTTTGCCTACGCCGATCTGGCGCGGGTCAAGCCTGGGCAATTCGCTCTGGTCACGGACGCCAGCCATTGTGCCGGTCCCTCGTTTGTCCAGTTGGGCAAGGCGATGGGCGTGCGGGTGATCGCTGCGACCAAAGAAGCCGAAGAGCGCGAGTACCTGCTGTCCCTCGGTGCAGAAAAGGTCATCGTCACGGAAGAGGAAGATCTGTTGATGCGAATCAACAAGATCACCGACAACCGTGGTGTCGATGTGGTGTTCGACGGTCTCGGCGGCCCACAGATGTCGCTGCTTGGCGATGTGCTGGCGCCGCGTGGCAGCCTGGTGCTGTACGGTTTGCAGGGCGGCAACCAGACGCCGTTCCCGGCCTGTGCAGCGTTCCAGAAGAACATCCAGTTTTTCGTGCACTGCATCGGCAACTTCACCGGCAAGCCGGAACTGGGCATCACTCAGGACCACGTCGCTCTGCAACGTGCCTTGCGTGACATCAACCAGTTGACCGCTGATCGTGTGTTGCTGCCGCTGAAAACGCGTGTATTCCCGTTCAACGAATTCGTCGAAGCGCATCGCTACATGGACGAATGCCCATGCCGCGAACGGGTTGCCCTGCAAGTCGAACCGGCGTAAGCCTTGTCATCAGAGTCCGTGGCCCCACGGACTCTTGTGCGTTTACCTCCCTCCTGAAAAACACAGCGCTCTGGTGCAGCCCCGGGACCGTTCAGCAACTGAACTGGTTTTTGCTCCCTATCTGTATCTTCTAATCACAATGTAAGCCCTGATAATTGAATGATTACTTTCATCTCAAGGAATGAGCCATGGCTGTGCATTCAATTTGTCCTGCGCGATATCAAACGAATAAATCGATTGATCAAGCCAACTTTTGTTTAATTGTTGTAGGGCTATTCGGAAACTGCTTCTCTTTTTCTTGTACTCACTTGTCGTGGGACATTGTGGGAAGTTTCCTAGGACTGCGTCCGGAAAAAAATATCCCTGCAATTACAGCGGCTTGAGGCTGTTGGTCGGTCGCTGAAGGGGTTTTTGCAGCTCAAGTGTTTCAAATAACTACAAACTTGTAAGTGTTAGCATTCGAACGTCTATTACTTATTGATGAATTGTCGCCAGACTGATTTTCAGTCCGCGCGGCATGAAACTTTCGATACCGGGTAAATACCGATGAGCACGATCCATGATCAGGCAATGAACTATGTCTACCAGCAAGTATTGCAACGTTTGCTGAGTTTCTTCTCTCGCGCGGAACGCACGGCGTTGCAGTTGCTGATCCAGCGACTGGCAGTGGCCGCCGGCGGTATGGAGAACATCGGTCATTTCAAGGTTCTGGTGAACCAGTCAGGGTCGCGCGACAGTTGTTATACGCTGGCCCTTTTACGGGCCGCACAACTGACCATTGCTGGCCGATCGCCCGCGACCTTTCAGCTGCGGGTCGCCAACCTGCGTTGGAACGGCAGCAGCCCGGCGTCCCTGCAAAACATGCACCGCAGCTACAGCGCGCTGTTTCTGTATGACGATCCACGAGTCGAACTGGTGATGGTGGATCACCGCGAGGTCCTGCCGTTTGATCATCAGGCACCCATTGGCGAGGCGGGGCGTGAAGCCAACCGCATCAATCTGTTGCTGATCGGCCATCGTCGAACCTGGAACGAAACGCTTGAACTGTGGGATGACGCTTATCTGGCCACTGCCGAGTTCTACGGGCAGGTTGCCCGCTGGAACAATGGCGTCGATGCGATGATCGGCAGTGAATCCGTGCGCCGTCAGGGGCACTTCCTTGAGGGATTGGGGCGCGCCGCGCAGAAAGCCGCGATTGCCGGGCCGCAGGTGAGTTCTCTCGGCTTTGACATGCTGTTCCCGCTTCTCGATGGACTGGGTGGCGATTATTACCGCGAGTTTTATCCCGAAGAAGAGCGGGTAGCGTGGCGTCCCGAAGGTCAATTCGAGGCCTGTCGGCGCACCAGTTTCATCAGCATCAACGACATGATTGTCGGCAAGCTCGAAGAACGCTGGCCCTTGCTGAGTGATTTTCTGGGTTTCCAGGCTGATGACCTGACGCTGTATCAAGGTGATAACGAACATGTGGAACCTCTGGTAGCTGCGCATCTGCAGGGCTTGCAGGCGCACTTCATCGAGGGACGGACCTACGAGGCTGGCGTCAGCGATTACCTGAAAAACAGCCTGATATCCATGCGACAAAAACAGGTTCCCGAACCTGTTTGCGAACAGTTGCTGGCGAGTTTCGGCAATCTGCAGGCACTTGAGTCTCTGCGTAAGCAGGCAGAAAGCGCTCTGCAGGCCAATTTCGAACTGAATGAAATCCAGCTGACGTGCTTGCTGTTTTCACCGTTCATCAACGCTGGCGACGGGCTCGAGCGGTTCTTGCGCAATTGTCACCCCGGCATGTTGGTGGCGTTGCCGGATCTGCACCGGGCGATGCAGGGCCTGCATGCGCCGGAACAGGTCATGAAATGGATGACGGATGTCAGTGGGCTGCCGGTCAGGCTGATTGTGCGCCTGTATGCAATGGGGCCTGTTCATATGCCTGCTGCCGGTGAAAAAGCCTCGCAGGACCAGGTCGTTGAACCGGCAGCTGATCGATCAGCGGAGGGGTGAACGTGAGCCTCGTGCAGGGAGATGGAGCCATGCCAACGGACGCGAGCTTGTGAAAGCGGCGAGGCAGAATGACTTTGTTTATCAGGCGGTATATCGATATCTCACGCTGCTGATAGACGAGGCGGGCAGTGGCTCGGCGGTGCGCTTGCCTTCACTGCGACAACTGGCGGATCGGCTCAATGTGTCGATCTCGACGGTCCAGTACGCCTATTCGCTGCTGGAAAAGGAAGGCAGGGTCTATTCAATCGCCAAATCCGGATACTACGCGCAAGCGCTACACGTATCGGACTCGCCCGATAGCGGCAGTGATTTGCTGGAAACCGTTTACGTCAATGCCAGGCGCCCGGGCATGTGTGTGCTGAGCGCCGATGAGCCGGCCTCTCTGCAACCGCTCGACAGTCCGTTACTGATGCTGGAGCGGGAACTGCTGCGTCAATATCCGCGCCAGCCGCAAGCGCTCGTGCAACCTTGCGGAGAGCTTGAACTGCGCACGGTAATGGCCGCGCGTTATACCTCGTCTACCGCCAATTACTGGCGTGCGGATGACGTCTATATTGGTGCTGATCTGCGCGGTGTCCTGGACATTCTGATTTCCGTGCTTGAGTTGCGTCGCGCCACCGTGGTCGTCGAGTCGCCCTGTGACTGGGTGATCTTGCGTCTGCTGGAAGCCGCCGAGGTGCGTGTTATCGAACTGCCATTTGCCGGTGGCGTGATTGATCTGCAGCGCCTGGAGTCGGTGCTCAAGAGTGAGTCGGTGCGTTTGATCCTGTTGTCTTCGGCGTTGAGCATGCCGCGGGGCAGCCTGATACCGCTGAGCAACCAACAGGCAGTCGCGCATTTGCTCGGGCGCCATGGCACTTGGGTGCTGGAAAACGATTGTTACAGCGAACTCCACGAAGGAGGGGGCACCCAACGATTGCGTGATTGGCTGGACCCTGATCGTCTGCTGGTGTTTTCCACGTTCGAGAAATTCATTGGTGCCGAGGCACCTTTCGGCATATTGCTCTCACGGCAGTGGCGCAACGAGTTGCAGCGGCATTTTCTGTTGCGCGCGTTTCGCTTGTCGCCGATCCGTCAGAAGGCCGTTGCCAGGCTGTTGGCGGGTGGTCGGCTGGATCAGCATTTGTTGATACTGCGACGAATGCTCAAGGAGCGTCGCACGCAATTGATTGAGCTGTTGCGTGAGCGTCTGGGCGATGCGTTGCAGGTTGTCGAACCCCAAGGTGGCGCGACCGTGTGGGTGCGTTCTCTGCGGCCGGTCAACATGGCGCAGGTGTTCCAGCGCCTGCTGAGACAGCAGATCATTATTGCGCCGGGCGAGCTGTTCAGCCTGCAAGGCCTGCATGCGCAGCATGTGCGGTTGAGTCCGCTGAGCCACGGTGAGCATGACCTGGCCCACGTGGTCGGCCTGCTCGGTGACGCCTTGCGCCTGGCACCCGGTGAATAACGTTAAAAAACATCGGGAGCGTCCCGGATAGATCCCATCGCACTGCGGTCAAACTGCCAGTAAACTGCGCTCTATTCCTGAACCACTCTATTTCAGAGGTTTTGCATGACACTCAGTCCTTTTGCGGGCAAACCGGCACCGGCAGAATTGTTGGTCGATATCCCGCGACTGGTAACGGCTTACTACACCGGACAGCCTGACGCCTCGATTTCCACTCAGCGTGTGGCGTTCGGAACATCCGGGCACCGGGGCAGCTCGTTCGATTTGAGTTTCAACGAGTGGCACGTTCTGGCCATCAGCCAGGCGATCTGTCTGTATCGCGAAGCCCAAGGGATCACCGGGCCGTTGTTTGTCGGCATCGACACCCACGCCCTGTCGACTCCGGCCGGAGCCAGCGCGCTGGAAGTACTGGCCGCCAACGGTGTCACCGTGATGATCGCCGAAGGTGATGAATACACGCCGACGCCGGCCATTTCCCACGCCATTCTCTGCTACAACCGTGGCCGCACCTCGGGCCTGGCGGACGGCATCGTCATCACGCCGTCGCACAATCCGCCACAAAGTGGTGGTTACAAATACAACCCAACCAACGGCGGGCCGGCCGACACCCACATCACCAAATGGATCGAAGCCAAGGCCAATGAACTGTTGGCCGCCAAACTGGCCGGTGTGAAGCGCATCAGTTACGAGCAGGCGCTCAAGGCCAGCACGACGCATCGTCACGACTACGTGAACACTTATGTGGCCGACCTGATCAACGTGATCGACTTCGACGCCATTCGTGACGCCAAACTGCGCCTGGGTGTTGATCCGCTGGGCGGAGCAGGGGTGCGCTACTGGTCGGCGATTGCCGAGCATTACCGCCTCGATCTGCAAGTGGTCAACAAGGAAGTCGACGCGACGTTCCGTTTCATGACCGTTGACTGGGATGGCCAGATTCGTATGGACCCGTCGTCCAGCCACGCGATGCAAGGCCTGATCGGTCTGAAAGAGCGTTTCGACGTCGCTTTTGCCTGCGACCCCGATCACGACCGTCACGGCATCGTGACGCCGTCCGGTGGTTTGCTCGCGCCGAACAACTATCTCGCTGTTTCGATCGATTACCTGTTCCAGAACCGCCCGCAGTGGCGTGCGGATGCTGGCGTCGGTAAAACCGTGGTCAGCAGCGGTCTGATCGATCGCGTGGCCAAGCGCTTGGGGCGTCGTCTGTACGAAGTTCCGGTCGGTTTCAAATGGTTCGCCGACGGCCTGTTCGATGGCTCGCTCGGTTTCGGTGGCGAAGAGAGCGCGGGCGCATCGTTCTTGCGCAAGGACGGTGGCGTGTGGAGCACCGATAAGGATGGCCTGATCCCGGCATTGCTCGCCGCTGAAATGACCGCGCGCACCGGTCGCGATCCGAGCCAGGCCTACAAGGCATTGACCGATGAGCTGGGCGAACCGTTCTCGGTGCGCGTCGATGCCAAGGCCAATCCGGAGCAGAAAGCGTTGCTGAGCAAGCTGTCGCCTGCGCAGGTCACCTCGACAGAACTGGCCGGCGAGAAAATCCAGAGCATTCTCAGCCATGCACCGGGCAACGATCAGGCGATTGGCGGTCTGAAAGTGATGACTGAAAACGGCTGGTTCGCCGCGCGTCCGTCGGGCACCGAAGACATCTACAAGATCTACGCCGAAAGCTTCATCAGTGACGACCACCTCAAGCAATTGGTCGTTGAAGCGCAGACGCTGGTAGATGGCGCCATTTCCGGCTGATGAAGCCGGCAAGCGCATGAAAAAAGGGGCAACCGTCTGGTTGCCCCTTTTTTTTGCCTGCCATTCGAGCGATCAGGCCAGATCCACCAGGACAATTTCACTGTCCTCAATGGCCGTGACGCTGAGCACTCGTTCCTGCGCCACCGCCACACCGTCTCGAGCTTGTGCACGCAAGCCGTTGACCTCAATCACGCCAGTGGCCGGCACCAGATACGCACGACGACCTTCATCCAGCTGATATTCGGCAGTTTCCCCGGCTTTGAGATTGGCCGCGACCAATCTTGCATCAGCGCGAATCCGCAAGCTCTGGTCATCACCTTCCTTGCCGCTGGCCAGCGTGACAAAGCCTTCGCGCTGGCCTTTCGGGAATGGTTTGGCACCCCACGAGGGCGGCGCGCCGGTTTCCGTTGGCAGGATCCAGATCTGGAAGATCTTGGTGTCCTTGGCTTCCAGGTTGTATTCGCTGTGCGCGATGCCGGTGCCGGCGCTCATCACCTGAACGTCGCCAGCCTCGGTGCGACCCTTGTTGCCGAGATTGTCCTGGTGAGTAATTGCACCTTCACGGACATACGTGATGATTTCCATGTCGCGATGCGGATGTTGTGGGAAGCCAGTACCTGCGGCGATCACGTCATCGTTCCACACCCGCAGGTTGCCCCAGCTCATGCGCTGCGGATCGTAGTACTCGGCGAACGAAAAGTGGTGATGGGCATCCAACCAGCCGTGGTGGGCGCCGCCCAGCGAGCTGAAGGGTCTGAGTTCAAGCATGATCGTCTCCTCAAAAGGTTCGTCATGGGGTGTTAATGGTTGACACCCGACGCGACACCGGTGGTTTATGACGGCCATCATCTATCAGTCAATAATCGATAAAAAGCGTAAAAAGTGCGGCGTTATTATCGAATTGATCGATTGGAAACAAGCTCGAAAGGGTCTCATCTCACCTTCAGTTCATCGCCTAAACCAATGACCTGTAAGCATTTCGCTAGAACTGAACGGCAAATACAGACACCATAGCCGCAACAGCCTCACACACTGGAGTCCGTCAGCGTGGCGCAACACACCCCCGATCTTCCTCCCGAACTTCGCCCCCTGGCCGAGATGCCATGGTTCAAACGTCTGGCTGCGCGCTTTTTCGGCCATGGTTTGACCCGGCTGCGCGCTCAACACCGAGCGTCGTGGTTGCACGGTCAGGCCGATGGCTTTCGCAGCGGGCATACCGCTGGCGTCGAATATGGCTTTAAGGAAGGCAAGCTTGAGGGGCTGGAAGAAGGCCGTCAGGTTCTTTTGATCCGTGACAGTCGCAATACTGAGCATCGACCGCCCAGCGTCGATAACCATCTGTTTGACGATTGGCGCCTGCCGCTGACGGCCGAGCTGAAAAAGCGCATGAAGGCCGATGTCGCCCGTTTGCTGCCTGAGCACGCTCAACCGAGCGTCGCGCAGTGGAAGATGATTTTCAGCGAAACCCCGTCAACCTCAGTGGTAGCTGGCGCTGGCGCGGGCAAGTCCACCACGCTGGTGCTGCGCATTCTGTTGCTTAACCACTATCTGGGTTTTGAGCTGGACTCGATGACCGTGGTGACCTTCACCCGCGAGTCGCGCAAGGATTTCATCAACAAACTGATCGAGCTGTTCGCGCTCTGGGGCCTGGCGCTGAACCTGCGCCAGGCACGCGATCTGGTGCGTACTTTCCACTCGCGAATTCTGCCGATGGTGCGCAGCTTGCCGGGTTTCGAACGTCTGCAGGCCTTTGAAAACCTCAGTCACCGCGCACAAGGTGATGAGCAGGAGGTCGACAGTAACCCCTTCGACCTGCGCATCAACGATGCACAACGCCAGCAACTCAACGCCTGTTATCAGCGCTTGTTTAATGAAGACGAGCGTTTCCGCCAGTTGATTCAGCCGCTGTCCCGAGCTGGTTTGCAGCTCAAGGAGCTGGAACGCGATCATCCGGACGTGCAAAAACGCGTAGCGGTGACGCAGTTAGCCTCCCAGCGCGATGAAGAACTGTGCGATGCCATTGAAGAACTGTGGTTCCGCGCTGGCGCCTGGCCGATCAAGGGCATTGAGCCGAACCGGCAGAGTTTCGATATCAACGGCGCGAAATTTCACTGTCATGGCTACATTCCGAGCCTGGATGCCTGGGTGGTGCTCGGCTTCGATCCGCGGGAAAACCCGCAGGTCAGTCGGCCAAACGCGAAGCTCAGCGTGCGCGCCGAGTGGGCAGTCAAGCGCACCCTGTTTCAAGCTTTCTGTCGTAAGCCTATGATTTGGCTAGATAGTTACGAATCGTCAAGGCGTGTTCTGGCCACGTTGGCGGGTGATGCCAGCGCCGGGCCGGGCTTTGAGTACAAGGTCAAGGGCGAGCTGGCTTCCGCGCCATTGCTCGACTGTTTTGTCGCGGCGGCCGGTTTCATCGAAAACCTCGGCCTGGACGTGCCAGACGCGGTCGGTCGCATGAGCTTTGCCAAGGACGACCCAGACCGGTTTTTCTTTGAGGCACTCAGCCTGTTCTGGCGGGCCTTTGAAGACCATCTGCTCGACCAGAAGCCGCCGATCATGACCTACAACCGGATGTTCGCGCTGTTCAGCGAGCACTCACCGGAAAACCTCAAGCTGTTGAGCGATGAGTTACTCAGACCGTTGTCGCACTTAATGATCGACGAGTTTCAGGACGTATCGCCGCAGATCGTCTCGTGGATTCGCGCCAGCCTCACGGAAATCCGCAGCCGTGGCCCCGCCATGCATGTCGGGAGGGGCGCGCAGCGTTCATCGCTGCTGTGCGTCGGCGATGACTGGCAGTCGATTTACGGCTGGCGTGGCAGTTCGCCGAGTTACTTCATGGCATTCGACAAGGAGTTCCCGTCGCCGAGCACCACGCGGGTGATGCTCAGTGACAACTACCGCAGCCACCAGCACATCATCGATGCCGCTGAGCATATCGTCCGCGCTGCGCCAGCGATCCCCGGCAAAAAAGCTAAGGCCAGCGGTGCGCCCAAGCTGTTGCAGCCGGTCAATGTGCTAGAGCGCGATGATCAGGCATTGGGGCAGCGCCTCGCCGAGCACTACCGCCAAGGTCATTCGATCTTGATGCTTTATCGAAAAAGCAGCGATAAGTTATTGATTGAAGAGCATATTCAGTCAGTGGTTAATGTTGATTCGAGCTTGCCGTACGAAGCGCGACGTCTCAAGCAGCTGACCTACCACAGCGCCAAAGGCTTGCAGGCCGACGCGGTGTTTCTGCTCGGCGATTGCCAGCACCTGACCAGTTCGCCCTACAAGAACCAGGTCTATCGCATGGCAGGTTTGGGGAAGTCGGGCGACAGCGAACCGTACGACACTGCGCAAAAAGACGAAATCCTGCGCCTGGCCTACGTCGGTATTACACGGGCGGTCAGCCATTGCTACTGGTACGTCGAACCGCAGGAAGCGCAAGCGGTGAACATGCCTCGGGCGTCTGACCGGGTGGCCAAGGGCAAGCCGTTCTTCGTTGATCACCGTGTTACCAAACAAACCGCATAGGCACAAAAAAGCCCACAGAGATGTGGGCTTTTTGTTTTAAATCAAAAGCTTATGCGTAGCTTCTGAGAGACTCTGGAGGTACGAAGGCTTCCAGTTCATCCTCCACAGCCTCGATAATTCGTTCGACATCTGCTGCATTCATCACCGTCGCACACGGGATGCCAGCGATGGCGATCATGGTTTCGCCGCTGGCACGATCAAACAGACGGGCGATCATGCTGCCCGGCGCGTCCATCGTCGCCTCAAAACCCATGGGATGAAAATGCCAGCGCATCAGCTGGCATGCATTGGGAAACGTGACTTTGCTTGACCCTTTATTCATGTGTTGCCCGCCTTCTTCATCGAGCGCTTCCGTTTGCTCATGTTAGGTGGGAAGAGCCTTCATTGGCTCAACCGGTGACTGACATTAAAAGTAGCATCTGCATGTGAAATTCCTGTGAGATTTTTCAGTTCATTTTGCGATTGCTTCGCATTTTTTGATGTAAGTCACGGCCTACGCAATCGTCGCCAAATGGCCACTACGGATTAGTCATTGAAGCTCGCGCCGAACTTCGGCAAGCTCGATTCTTTTGCGCCGAGCCCTTTATGCACGCCGACGACGACGGCCCAGAACAGACCCAGGCCACGGCGGCCACGGTCATGCGCTATCACCTGAGCTGGAAGCACCGTGACCTCGACAGCGTCATGGCGCTGTATCACCCGGACATCCAGTACAACGATTTCTTCCAGAATCGCGTGCTCGGCCTTGATGAGTTGCGCGAGTACGTACGCGTCAGCATGCCGCGTGAATCCGACGAATTGCTTGAGCATTGCGACCGCATTCGCGTCGACGGCAACACCGCATTCATCCAATACGAGGTGACCTTGCGCGGCGGCGACGGCCTGGTGTCGTTTCGCTCCAGCGAGGCGATCACGGTCAAGGACGGGCTGATCTGGCGCGTCAACGAATACGCTTCGCTGGTGCGCACGCAAACTCACGGCACAAACTCGGCAAGTCAGCGCCCGGCGGTCAGTCGCCTGGGCTTGTCGCCGCGTCAATTGAGTTTCATGGCTGAAGACCTGCAACAGTACTTTGAAAAGCAGCAGCCGTATCTCGATCCTGAACTCGACTTGCAGCGGGTGGCGAAGGAGTGCGGCTACAGTCGCAATCAGATTTCCTATCTGCTCAATCAGGTGCTTGGGCAAAGCTTCTATCGCTACGTCAATCAGGCGCGCCTGCAGCATTTGCTGCGTGCGCTGGATAACGCCACACCGCCGGTGCGTATCGATGAACTGGCTTTCGCTGCCGGTTTCAATTCGTTGTCGGCGTTTTACAGCTGTTTCCGCCAGCACACCGGCCAGTCTCCGAAGGCTTACGTTAAACAAATTTCTTTGCGGACACGCGCGCAAGACAGCAACTGAGCACAGCCACTAGGATCGACGCCATCGAAGGTTTTCAGTGGCGGAGTCTTGCATGCCGGCGTGGCGCACTATCAGTTTGTGGATGGATCAACTCGATGAGCCGCTGACCGCGCGGCCCGAGCTTGAGCGAGATCTGGACGTCGACGTGGCGATCATCGGCGCCGGCTACACCGGCCTGTGGACGGCGTACTACCTGAAGAAACTAGCGCCGGGCCTCGACATTGCGATTGTCGAAGCACAAACCGCCGGTTTCGGTGCCTCCGGTCGCAATGGTGGCTGGCTGATGGGCAACCTGCTCGGCGAGGATCGCTTGCTGGCCGGGCTGTCGCCAGAGCAACGCCGCGCGTCCTTCGATCTGCTGCACAGCATTCCCGATGAAGTGGAAATTGTTCTCGAACGCGAAGGCATCGACTGCGATTACCGCAAGGGCGGCGTGCTGTATTGCGCGGCGCGCTATCCGGAGCAGGAAGCCACGCTGCGTGAGTATCTGGCCAAACTACATGCCCAGGGCCTGACCGACGACGATTACCGCTGGCTCAGCCCCGAACAACTGGCCCAGCAGATCCGTGTGGCCAAACCCTATGGCGGGATTTACGCGCCACACGTGGCGACCATCCACCCGGCGAAACTGGTTCGCGGCCTGGCGCGCACCGTGCAAAACATGGGCGTGAAGATCTACGAAAACAGCCCGGTCACCCATTGGCAGTCGGGCAGTTTGCGCACGGCGAAAGCCAGCGTGCGCAGTCGCTGGATCGTGCCGGCCGTCGAAGGTTATTCGGTGACGTTGCCGCCGCTGGGCCGTTATCAGTTGCCGGTGCAAAGTCTGATTGTCGCCACCGAACCCTTGTCGGCGGCAACCTGGGAAGAAATCGGCCTCAATCGCGGCCAAGCCTTCAGCGAATTCAGCCGCCAAGTCACTTACGGCCAGCGCAGCGCCGACAACCGTTTGATTTTCGGTGCCCGAGGCGGTTACCAGTTCGCCGGCAAGCTGCGCCACAACTTCGATCTGACCCGCGATGAAGTCGAGTTGCGCCGCTATCTGTTCGGCGAATTGTTCCCGCAGCTGAAAAACGTGCAGATCACCCATGCCTGGGGCGGCAACCTCGGCATGTCCCGGCACTTCAAGCCGCACATGCTTTGCGATCGCGCCAACGGCATCGCGCTGTCCGGCGGATATGGCGGGGAGGGCGTTGGCGCGAGCAATCTCGGCGGGCGCACCCTCGCGGAGCTGATTCTTGAGCGCGACACCGAACTCACCCATCAGCCGTGGGTGCTGCCGGACGGCGGCATTCATGCCCTGCGCGCCTGGGAGCCAGAGCCGTGCCGCTGGCTCGGCTACAACGCGATCATCAAAAGTTTCGTTCACGAAGACCAGACCCTGGCCAACCCGGCGACCGCGCCATGGCGGCGCAAACTCGCCAGCCAGGTCGCGGGCTTCATGGAAGGTTTCATGCATTGAGCGTCGAATTAATTCAAGAAAGCCCAAAGACAGGTCAGACCATGAGCATTACCCAGTTCAAAAACACTGCAACCCTGCCACTCGATGAATCCAACCCGGTGGCCGTACCCCTCGGCGAACCGGTGGCGATAGCTTCGACCACCAGCGTCGAGCGCGATGACGGCGTCGAGACCGGCGTCTGGGAATGCACGCCCGGGCGCTGGCGCCGGCAGATCACCGCACAAGAGTTCTGCCATTTCATCTCCGGGCGCTGCACGTTCACCCCTGACGGTGGCGGCGAAACCCTGCACATACAAGGTGGCGACGCACTGATGTTGCCGGCCAATACGCTCGGTATCTGGGATATCCAGGAAACCGTGCGCAAGAGCTACGTGCTGATTTTCTGATTTTCTGATTGTTTGATCCTTTTGATTGCCTGCCAACAAAAAAGAAAACCCACACAGGAATCGATCCATGATCCGCAAGACCCTCGCTCTGGCACCGCTGATGCTCGCCGTTTCCCTTGCTCAGGCAGCGGAAACGGTCAAGGTTTACAACTGGTCCGACTACATCGCGCCGGACACCACCAAGAACTTCGAAAAAGAGACCGGCGTGGGTGTCACTTATGACGTCTACGACAGCAACGAAACCCTCGACGGCAAGTTGATGACCGGTAAATCCGGTTACGACGTGGTGTTTCCGTCCAACCACTTCATGGCTCGGCAGATTCAGGGTGGGGCGCTGAAGAAACTCGACAAGAGCCAGTTGCCGAACTGGAAGAATCTCAATCCGGTGCTGCTCAAAGCCCTGCAAACCAATGACCCGAACAACGAACACGGCTTTCCCTACCTGTGGGGCAGCACCGGCATCGGCTACAACATCGCCAAAGTCAAAGCGGTGCTGGGCGACAACGCACCGGTGGACTCCTGGGATCTGATCTTCAAGCCCGAGTACATGGAAAAGCTGCAGAAGTGCGGCGTGGCGATCCTCGACAACGGCCCGGAATTGCTGCCCGCGGCGCTCAACTACCTGGGCCTGCCGCACCACAGCAAGAATCCCGAGGACTATAAGAAAGCCGAAGCGCTGCTGATGAAAGTGCGGCCGTATGTCAGCTACTTCCATTCCTCGAAATACACCAGCGATCTGGCCAACGGCGACATCTGCGTGGCGGTCGGCTTCTCCGGTGACATCCTGCAAGCCGAGAACCGCGCCAAAGAAGCGAAGAATGGCGTCGACATCGGCTACGCGATTCCCAAGGAGGGCGCAGCGATCTGGTTCGACATGGTCGCCATGCCCGCCGACGCGCCGGACGAGAAGGCTGGTTATGCGTTCATGAACTACCTGCTCCGCCCGGACGTGATGGCCGGCATCAGCAACTACGTGCATTACGCCAATGGCAATGAGCAGGCGGACAGCCTGATCGACCCGGCCATCAAGAACGACACCAAGGTGTATCCGAGCCCGGAGATGATGGGCAAATTGTTTGCGCTGGAGGCGATGCCGTTGAACATCGACCGGATCCGCACTCGCGTGTGGAACAAGATACGCACCGGTAGCTGATCCGCTTTTCCCCTGTAGGCGCTGCCGCAGGCTGCGATCTTTTGATCTTGCTTTTGAAAGGCAAAGTCAAAAGATCGCAGCCTCGTTTCACTCGTCAGCTCCTACAGTTTGGGTGAGCCATTTGGTTGATATCAATACACTGGCATCGCACTAATAAAGTGCAGGAAAGTGAGACGCGCCTAACAAAAAACAACTTACCCATATTTAATATTTAAATAGAAAATCGTCAGACAATTAGGCAAAAGCTCCGCAACTAAAACATTCTTTCACCTCCGCACGCTTTGTTTACGGCAGTTTCCCGAAACAGTCCGATTTGATCCCAAAAAAATCCTTTACGGCAGATTTCAAATTGTGTCAGGTTTCTTACGCCTTCATTGGGCGAGTGATAGGACGACCTCGCCAGAGATCGTCCTGTCGGACAAAAACTGTTCCATTGCTAAACAAGGAAGTGTGTTTATGTCGAAAGTTAAAGCGAATGCTATTGATACTGCCGAACAGGCTTTCCAGCTGTCAGCCTTCAGCTCGGCGTATAACCAGATCAATAGCTTCAGCCATCAGTACGACCGTGGCGGCAACCTCACGGTCAATGGCAAACCCTCCTACTCCGTCGACCAGGCCGCCACCCAGTTGTTGCGCGACGGTGCTGCCTACCAGGACAAGGACGGCAGCGGCAAGATCGAACTCACCTATACGTTCCTGACTTCGGCATCGTCCAGCACGATGTACAAGCACGGGATCACCGGGTTCAGTCAGTTCAGTGCACAACAACAAGCCCAGGCCAAGCTCGCCATGCAATCCTGGGCTGACGTGGCCAATGTGACCTTCACCGAGAAAGCCTCGGGCGGTGACGGCCACATGACCTTCGGTAACTACAGCGGTGGCCAGGATGGCGCTGCAGCGTTCGCTTATCTGCCAGGCACTGGCGCCGGTTATGACGGCACCTCGTGGTACCTGATCAACAGTGGCTACACGCAGAACAAGAATCCGGATCTGAACAACTACGGTCGTCAGACCCTGACTCACGAAATCGGCCACAGCCTGGGTCTCGCTCACCCTGGCGACTACAACGCCGGTAATGGCAACCCGACCTACAACGACGCGTCCTACGGGCAAGACACCCGCGGCTACAGCGTCATGAGCTACTGGAGCGAAAGCAACACCAATCAGAACTTCAGCAAGGGCGGGGTCGAAGCGTATTCGTCCGGCCCACTGATGGACGATATCGCTGCCATCCAGAAGCTCTACGGTGCCAACCTGACAACCCGTACCGGTGACACCACCTACGGCTTCAACTCCAACACTGGCCGCGATTTCCTCAGCGCTTCGTCGTCGAGTGACAAAGTGGTGTTCTCGGTGTGGGACGCGGGCGGCAAAGATACTCTGGACTTCTCGGGTTTCACCCAGAACCAGAAGATCAACCTCAATGACGCCTCGTTCTCCGACGTTGGCGGCATGGTAGGCAACGTGTCCATCGCCAAGGGCGCGATCATCGAGAACGCCATTGGCGGCTCGGGTAACGATCTGCTGATCGGCAACAGCGTGGCCAACGAGCTCAAGGGCGGTGCCGGCAACGACATCCTCTACGGCGCTGGCGGTGCTGACAAGTTGTGGGGCGGTGCTGGTTCGGACACCTTTGTGTTCGCGGCCAGTTCCGATTCCAAGCCAGGTACGATCGATCAGATCCTCGATTTCGTCAGCGGTCTGGACAAAATCGACCTGACTGGCATCACCAACGGTGCCGGCCTGCACTTCGTCAGCAGCTTCACCGGTGCTGCCGGTGACGCGGTCCTGACGTCGTCGGGCGGCAACAGCCTGCTCTCGGTGGACTTCTCCGGGCACGGCGTGGCCGACTTCCAGGTCAGCACTGTTGGCCAGGCAGCGACCAGCGACATCGTGGCGTGATGTAGAAATGGAAAGCGGCGCGTGATGCGCCGCTTTCTTTGCTTGCATCGTATTAACAGGTAAGCAAGGCTACACGCCGGAGCGAATATTCCCATGATCAGTAAAGCTTTTACCTACAAGGTAGCGGCGTGGCTTTCGGCGGCGCTCATCATGATTTCAGGAGAAACCAGCATGGCAAGCAGCCTCAGACTCGAAGAACCCTCGGTGTTTGCCGGACAGTGGCAAGCGACATTGTCTACCCGGGATGATGATCGAGAAGCGCTAAAGCAACAGGACAAGCCTTCGAATACGTGCCTCGTGGAATTGGCAGCCAACAAAACCTTGGGCAAAGGCGCCGACTGCCTGGGTGCATGGCTTGAAGAAACCCCGATCGGCTGGTTTCCTGAGCCGGACGGTATCGCGATCACCGGTAAAGAAGGCTCAAGAATCCAGTTTTTCAGCCGACAACGTGACGGGCTTTATCTGGCGACTTTGAAATCGGGTCTGGTGATTACGCTTGAGCGCGCAGCGCAATAGCCTTGATTATTCAAACGGCGACAAGGTTTTAATATAAAGCGCCACGCAATGGTTATAAGAAACGCTGAATGGCAACTGCACCGCAGTTAATCGCGCAAGTTGTTATGAAAGTGTAAGCGGTAGACGAAAAAAGCAAGTTCCGACGTTGCACGGATCATTAATTCGAATCTTGCCAATGAATGGCGGGAAATATTTTCCAGGAATAATCAATGAAGATGGCGAAGGCCCCAGCCACCGCTCCCTTAATCAAGGCATTGGGTGACTATAAAAGTATCCTGATCAGCGTCGGTTGCTTTACCGCGCTGATTAACGTGCTGATGCTGGTGCCCTCCATCTATATGCTCCAGGTCTATGACCGGGTGCTGTCGTCGCAGAACGAAACGACCCTGGCGATGCTGTCGTTGATGGTCGTCGGCTTCTTTGCCTTCATCGGCATGCTGGAAGTGATCCGCAGCTTTATCGTGATTCGCATCGGCAGCCAGTTGGAGCGCCGCTTCAACCTGCGTGTTTATCAAGCGGCGTTCGAACGCAACCTGTTCAAGGGCGAGGGCAACGCCGGGCAGTCGCTGGGCGACCTCACGCACATTCGTCAATTCGTTACCGGGCCGGCGCTGTTCGCGTTTTTCGATGCGCCGTGGTTCCCGGTCTATCTGTTCGTGATTTACCTGTTCAACGTCTGGCTCGGCGTGCTCGCCACCGCAGGCGCACTGTTGCTGATCGGGCTGGCCTGCCTCAACGAATACATGACCAAAAAGCCACTGGGCGAAGCCGCCGGTTATTCGCAGAAGTCCAGCCAGTTGGCCACCAGCCATTTGCACAACGCCGAAACCATTCAGGCGATGGGCATGCTCGGTTCCCTGCGCAAGCGCTGGTTCCAGGTGCACTCGCGCTTCCTCGGTCTGCAGAATCAGGCCAGCGACACCGGTGCGGTGATCAGCTCTGTGAGTAAAACCCTGCGCCTGTGCCTGCAATCGCTGGTCTTGGGCCTGGGCGCATTGCTGGTGATCAAGGGTGACATGACCGCCGGGATGATGATCGCCGGTTCGATCTTGATGGGTCGTGTACTGAGCCCGATCGATCAGTTGATTGCCGTGTGGAAGCAGTGGAGCGGGGCGAAGCTGGCTTACCGTCGTCTCGATGCGCTGCTGCAAGCGTTCCCGCCGAGTGACGACGCCATGGCGCTGCCCGCGCCGAAAGGCCAGATTACTTTCGAACAGGTCAGCGCCGGCCCACCGGGGCAACGCACGGCTACGTTGCAAATGGTCAATTTCAATCTGAATGCCGGCGAAGTGCTCGGCGTGCTCGGTGCTTCCGGCTCCGGCAAATCGACGCTGGCCCGTGTGCTGGTCGGTGTCTGGCCAACCCTCGGCGGCACCGTGCGCCTCGATGGCGCGGATATTCATCGCTGGAACCGCGACCAGCTCGGCCCCTACATCGGTTATCTGCCGCAAGACATCGAACTGTTCAGCGGCAGCATCGCCGAAAACATCGCCCGTTTCAGCGAGGCTGATCCACAGAAAGTCGTCGCCGCCGCGCAACAGGCTGGCGTGCACGAAATGATCCTGCGTCTGCCGCAAGGTTACGACACGCAACTGGGCGAGGACGGCAGTGGCTTGTCCGGCGGCCAGAAGCAGCGTGTGGCACTGGCGCGTTCGATGTACGGCACGCCGAGCCTGGTGGTGCTGGATGAACCGAATTCCAACCTCGACACCGTCGGTGAAGCGGCACTGGCCAGCGCCATTGCCGCGCTTAAAGCGCAAGGCACCACGGTGGTGCTGGTGACGCATCGCTCTTCAGTGCTGGCCCAGGCGGACAAATTGCTGGTCCTCAATGACGGGCGTCTGCAAGCCTTCGGCCCGAGTCAGGACGTGCTCAAGGCACTTTCCGGCCAGCAAGAACAACAACGGGAAAAAGCTGCACAGGCACCGGGCGGGCTCAGCATGAGTCGCCAGTATCAGCCCTCGACAAGGAATTCGGGTGTATGAGCAGCGCAAGCATGAACACTGAAAACGAAGCGAGCATGGAACACGCCTACATTACCGAGCGCCCGGAACGCGATGCAAAGTTCTTCGCGCGCATGGGCTGGATTCTGGCGATCGTCGGCGCTGGCAGTTTCTTCACTTGGGCGGCGTTGGCGCCGCTGGATCAAGGCATTCCGGTGCAAGGCACGGTTGTGGTCTCGGGCAAGCGCAAAGCCGTGCAGTCGATGAGCAGCGGCGTGGTCAGCCGGATTCTGGTGCGCGAAGGCGAAATCGTGAAGCAGGGTCAGCCGTTGTTCCGCCTCGATCAGACGCAAGTCGCCGCTGACGTGCAGTCGCTGCAGGCGCAGTACCGCATGGCCTGGGCCAGTCTCGCGCGTTGGCAGGCCGAGCGCGACAACCTCAAGCAAGTGACCTTTCCCGCCGAGCTGAGCAATGATCCGGATCCGCGTCTGGCACTGGTGCTGGAAGGTCAGCGGCAACTGTTCAGCAGCCGTCGCGAGGCCTACTACCGCGAGCAGGCCGGACTGCGTGCGAGCATCGAAGGCGCCACCGCGCAACTGGCCGGCATGCGCCGCGCCCGTACCGATCTGAATGCCCAGGCCGACTCGCTGCAACAACAGCTGAGCAACCTGCAACCGCTGGCAGACAACGGCTACATCCCGCGCAACCGCTTGATGGAGTACCAGCGTCAACTGTCGCAAGTGCAGCAGCAACTGGCGGAAAACACCGGTGAAAGCGGCCGCGTGGAACAGGGCATCCTCGAGTCGCGGCTGAAGCTGCAACAGCACGCCGAGGAATACCAGAAGGAAGTCCGCACGCAACTGGCCGACGCGCAGCTGAAAAGCGTGACCCTGTCGGAACAACTGACTTCCGCCGGTTTCGACCTGCAGCACAGCGAAATCATCGCCACCGCCGACGGCGTCGCGGTCAACCTCGGCGTGCACACCGAAGGTGCCGTGGTGCGTCAGGGTGAAACCTTGCTGGAGATCGTTCCGCAAGGCACCACGCTGGAAGTGGAAGGGCACTTGCCGATCAATCTGATCGACAAGGTCGGCACGCATTTGCCGGTGGACATTCTGTTTACCGCGTTCAATCAGAGCAAAACCCCGCGTGTACCGGGTGAAGTCAGTCTGATTTCCGCCGACCAGATGGTCGACGAGAAAACCGGCGTGCCGTACTACGTCCTGCGCAGCAGCGTCAGCGATCAGGCCATGGAAAAACTCAACGGTCTGGTGATCAAGCCCGGCATGCCGGCAGAAATGTTCGTGCGCACCGGCGAACGTTCACTCCTCAACTATCTGTTCAAACCGCTGCTCGACCGGGCCGGCTCCGCGTTGACCGAGGAATAAGGATGTTCGGCTGTATGAATAAGCTTTCCATGCTCGCGGCGGCAATGATGCTGCTCGCGAGTCACTCAGCAGTGGCGGCCATGGGGCCGTTCGAGATCTACGAACAGGCGTTGCGCAATGACCCGGTGTTCCTCGGGGCGATCAAGGAGCGTGATGCCGGCCTTGAAAACCGCGCCATTGGCCGTGCCGGCCTGCTGCCGCGCATCGGTTACACCTACAACAAGGGCCGTAACTCCTCGAAAGCCACCTCGCTGGATGAGCGCGCGCGTAATCGTACCGATGACCGCAACTACAGCAGTTACGGCTCGGCACTGACCCTGCAGCAACCGCTGCTCGATTACGAGGCGTATGCCGCGTATCGCAAAGGTGTCGCGCAGTCGTTGTTCGCCGACGAAAACTTTCGCGGCAAGAGCCAGGAACTGTTGGTCCGCGTGCTGGATAACTACACCAAGGCACTGTTCGCGCAGGATCAGATCGATATCGCCCAGGCGAAGAAGAAGGCCTACGAGCAGCAGTTCCAGCAGAACGAGCACATGTTCAAGCAAGGCGAGGGCACGCGCACCGACATTCTCGAGGCTGAGTCGCGCTATGAACTGGCGACCGCTGAAGAGATCGAAGCGCGCAATGAACAAGACGCGGCGCTGCGTGAACTGGGCGCACTGGTGGGCGTGCCGGCGGTGGATATCGGCGATCTGGCGCCGCTGGGGCAAAACTTCCAGACCTTCGCGCTGATGCCAGCCAATTACGACACCTGGCACGAAATGGCGGTGAGCAATAACCCGAATCTGGCCTCGCAGCGCCAGGCCGTGGAAGTTGCGCGTTATGAAGTGGAACGCAATCGCGCCGGGCATCTGCCGAAAATCAATGCCTATGCCTCGATGCGCCAGAACGAATCAGAAAGCGGCAATACCTACAACCAGCGCTACGAAACCAACACCATTGGTTTCGAAGTCAGCGTGCCGTTGTATGCCGGGGGCGGGGTGTCGGCGTCGACGCGTCAGGCCAGCCGCACCATGGAACAGGCGGAGTACGAGCTTGATGGCAAGACACGCGAGACGCTGATCGAACTGCGTCGTCAGTTCAGTGCGTGTTTGTCCGGGGTAAGCAAACTGCGCGCTTATCAGAAAGCGTTGAGCTCGGCGGAAGCGCTGGTGGTGTCGACCAAGCAGAGCATTCTCGGTGGCGAACGCACCAACCTCGACGCGTTGAACGCCGAGCAGCAACTGTTCACCACGCGCCGCGATCTGGCGCAGGCTCGGTATGACTATTTGATGGCGTGGACCAAGTTGCATTACTACGCCGGGACGTTGAACGAGCAGGATCTGGCGCGGGTGGATGAGGCATTTGTGGTCGCTCACCAGCCCTCACCCTAACCCTCTCCCAGAGGGAGAGGGGACCGATCGGGGGATATTTTAGAAGTACGCCGACCTGATCGAGCGGCACCGAATCCATAATCGACCGGGGTTTTCAGGTCGATGTATGACGCGAGACACCTCGGTCGGCTCCCTCTCCCTCGGGGAGAGGGCTGGGGTGAGGGGAACAGGCAACACCGCAAAAGAACCTGCATAAAACAATAAAAGTGAATGGTGAACATGGACGGACGTATCAAACCTATTTCGCTCGGCACCTTGCTGCTTGCGATTTCCGCAAACCCCGCTCAGGCGCAATACCTGGAACCTGGAAAATCCGGCGATCCGGCCAGTTGGCGCACTGCCGAATTCCTCCGTGACTGGGGCCTTGAGCGGATGCAGGCCGACAAAGCCTACGCGGCAGGATTTAGTGGCAAGGGGGTAAAAATCGGCGCCCTCGATTCCGGCTTTGACACAACTCACCCAGAGTTCGCCAGTGACCGCTATCACCCGGTGACGGCCACTGGCAGCTACGTCGATGGCTCGCCGTTCAACGTCGACGGCACCCTCAATCCCAACAACGACTCCCACGGCACCCACGTCGTCGGCACCATGGGCGCCTCGCGCGATGGCAGCGGCATGCATGGCGTGGCGTACAACGCGCAGATCTACGTCGGCAACACCAACAAGAACGACAGCTTCCTGTTCGGCCCCAATCCCGATCCGCGGTATTTCAAAGCGGTGTACGACGCGCTGGCCGATGCCGGCGTGCGCGCGATCAACAACAGTTGGGGTAGCCAGCCGCCAGATGTCAGTTACCGCACCCTCGCGGATGTGCAGAAGGCCTACGCCCAGCACTACAACCAGGGCACCTGGCTTGACGCGGCGGCCGATGTCTCGCGGCGCGGGGTGATCAACGTGTTCAGCGCCGGCAACAGCGGCTACCCGAATGCCAGCGTGCGTGCGGCACTGCCGTATTTTCAGCCGGATCTCGAAGGCCACTGGCTGGCGGTCTCCGGGCTCGATCAGAACAATCAGCAGAAGTACAACCAGTGCGGCATCGCCAAATACTGGTGCATCACCACGCCGGGCGCGAAGATCGACAGCACCGTTCCCGGCGGCGGCTACGGGATCAAGTCCGGTACCTCGATGGCGGCACCCCATGCGACCGGCGCATTGGCGCTGGTCATGGAGCGTTTCCCGTACATGACCAATCAGCAAGCCCTGCAAGTGCTGCTGACCACCGCCACGCAACTGGATGGTTCGGTGACGCAAGTGCCGAATGAACAAGTCGGCTGGGGTGTCATCAACCTGGACCGGGCGATGCGGGGGCCGGGGCAGTTGATGGGGGTGTTCAATGCCAATCTGGCGGCCGGACAGAGTGACGTCTGGAGCAATGACATTTCCGACAAGGCAGGCAAAGCCCGCGAAGATGAAGCACTCGCCGAGCACTATGCGTGGGAGAAAACATTCTTCAACAAGGCTTGGTACAACGGGCTTCCGGAGAATGCCAGCCAGCAGGACAAGACGGATTATGCGGTGGGCATGGCCCGCGACGCCGCATGGGAGAACAAGATACTTCAGGGTCGCCTGATCAAGTCCGGGGCAGGGAGTCTGTATCTCACCGGGAACAATACGTTCAGTGGCGAGACCATGGTCAACGGCGGTCTGCTGAGCGTCGACGGTACATTGACTTCGACGGTGACAGTCAATGACGGCGGTACTCTTAGTGGTACTGGTGTGGTCGGCGGATTGATCCTCAACCGCACCGGCCGCGTTGCGCCCGGCCACTCCATCGGCACGCTCAGCGTGATGCGTGACGTCCTAATGGGGGATCTTTCGACTTACGAGGTTGAGGTGTCGCCAACGAGCAGCGACCGAATCGTTGCCGAAGGCATGGCTGCCCCCGGTCTGGGTGCGGTCAGCGTGTCGCTGGAAAACAGTCCAACCCTGCTCAGTGCCGTCGAAGCGAGAAGCCTGCTCGGTAATCGTTACGTCATCCTGGAGGCGAAGAGCGGAATATGGGGCCAGTTTGGCAGTGTTCAACCGAACTATCTGTTCATCGGCGGCGTCCTCGATTACGGCGTCACCACCATTGAACTGAGTATCGAGCGCAACGCGACCTCTTTTGCCAGTGTTGGCCTGACCCCGAATCAGCGCGCGGTGGCGACGGCTGCGGAAAGTCTGGGCGCAGGCAACTCGGTGTATGAAAGCCTGCTGCTCTCGGAAAATGCCGCGTCTGCGCAACAGGCGTTCCAGCAACTGAGCGGCGAAATCCATCCAGCGCTGGGCACGATGCTGATCAACGACAGCCGCCAGTTGCGTGATGCAGTGGGCGAGCGCTTGCGCGATAACAATGCTGCGCAAAGCAATGGCTGGATCAAAGCCCTCGGCGCTTGGGGCACGACCGATTCGAGCCACGACACAGCGGGCTATAGCACGTCGATTGGCGGATTGCTGGCCGGTGTCGATGGCGCGCTGGATGAGCAGACGCGCATCGGTCTGGTCACCGGTTATAGCGACAGTTCGCTGAGCATGGGCTCGGGCACGCATTCGTCGGCCAAGGTCGACAGCTATCACTTAGGCGCGTACGCCGGCCGTGAAATCGGCGCGTGGCGCTTGAGCACCGGCGCGGCATACAGCTGGCATCGCGCCGATGTGAAACGCGATCTGCAATACAGCGACCTCAGTGCCAAACAGAAAACCAAGGTCGATGCCACCACCACGCAAGTATTCGGCGAAGCGGCTTATCGCCTGCACCTGCAACCACTGGCGCTGGAGCCGTTCGCCAACCTGGCTTACGTGCATCTGGACACTGAAGGTTTCACCGAGAAGGGCGACGCCGCGGCGCTGAAAAGTTCGGGTGATCAACGTGACGCGGTGCTGAGCACCCTCGGCGTGCGGGCGGTGAAGACGTTCAATCTGTCGACCCGGCAGGCACTGGATGTCAGCGGCCACCTCGGCTGGCAGCACAGCCTCAGCGACATCGATTCCGAGCAGCATTTGCGCTTTGCCAGCGGCGGCACGCCGTACGCGGTGGAGAGTTCGGCGCTGGTGCGCGATGCCGCGCTCGTTGGCGTGCAGGCCAGCCTGGCGTTGAGCAAGGACGTGCGCGTCAACCTTGATTACAACGGACAACTGGCCAATCGCGAGAAAAGCCATGGCGTCGGCCTGAGCCTGAACTGGCAGTTCTAACCCACGCTGATCGTTCCCACGCTCTGCGTGGGAATGCAGCCCGCGACGCTCCGCGTCACTGGACGCAGAGCGTCCCTAGAGGCATTCCTTTGCTGCGCGTGGGAACGATCAGAGCTGAAGAGACGGATTTTTCGCAACAACACTAAGGAAGGTCGCTGGATGAATAACAATAAAACCCCCGCGCAAACGGGTGGCCGCTTTGCCCTGAAATCCCTCACGCTCGCCGTACTCTGTGCAATCGGCACGGCACACGCTGCGCCGTACGTGGAGAGCGGTCGCACGGGCGATCCGTCGAGTTGGCGCAGTGCCGAGTTTCAGGCCGATTGGGGTCTGGGCGCGATCGGTGCCGATCATGCTTACGCCGCCGGCTATACCGGTAAAGGCGTGAAACTGGGGATCTTCGACCAGCCGGTGTACGCCGCGCACCCGGAGTTTTCCGGCAGCAATAAAGTCGTCACCCTGGTCACCAGCGGGATCCGTGAATACACCGACCCGTACATCCCGGTCAAAGCCGGCGATGCGTTCCGCTATGACGGTTCGCCCTCGGTCGGCTCCGACGGCAAACTCGGCGCCCACGGCACCCACGTCGGCGGTATCGCCGCCGGCAGTCGCGACGGCGGACCGATGCACGGTGTGGCGTTCGGTGCGCAGATCATCAGCGCCGACAACGGTGACCCGGGTCCGGAAGACGGCATCGTTCGCGGCAACGACGGCGCGGTGTACAAGGCCGGTTGGGATGCACTGATCGCCAGCGGCGCGCGGATCATCAACAACAGTTGGGGCATCGGCATCACTGACCGTTTCGACCTCGGCGGCCGCGATCCGGCGTACCCGCATTTCACCGTCAATGACGCGCAGTTGCAGTTCAACGAGATCCGCACGCTGCTCGGCACCAAGCCTGGTGGCGCCTACGATGGCGCGATTGCCGCCGCGCGCAGCGGCATCGTGACGATCTTCGCCGCCGGCAACGACTACAACCTCAACAACCCGGACGCCATCGCCGGCCTCGGCTATTTCGTTCCGGACATCGCGCCGAACTGGATCACCGTCGCCGCGTTGCAGAAGAACCCGGACCTGGCCAGCGCCAACCCGTACATCATGAGCACGTTCTCCTCGCGCTGCGGTTACACCGCGAGTTTCTGCGTCTCGGCGCCAGGCACGAAGATCTTCAGCTCGATCATCGAAGGCACCAACGCCGACAACCTGACCACCGGCTACAAAAACTACAACGGCACCTCGATGGCCGCGCCGCACGTCGCCGGCTCCATGGCGGTGCTGATGGAACGCTTCCCGTACATGACCGGCGATCAAGTCGCCACGGTCTTGCGCACCACCGCCACCGACCTCGGCGCACCGGGCATCGACGCCTTGTACGGCTGGGGCATGATCAACCTGCGCAAGGGCATCGATGGCCCGTCGATGTTCGTCACTGAGCAAGACATACCGGCGGAATTCCGCATCGAGGGCGCGTACGGTTCCGGCCAGTTTGTCGCCGATCTACCGGGCATCGGCGCGATCATCGATCAGGGCAAACCGACCGAACGCGTGTGCACCGACATCACCTGCGGCCTCGACACCTGGCGCAACGACATTTCCGGCCACGGCGGTTTGACCAAGCAAGGTATCGGCACGCTGGTGCTGACCGGCAACAACACTTACAGCGGCCCGACCCTGGTCAATCAGGGGCGTCTGGCCATTAACGGTTCGCTGCAATCGGCGGTGACGGTGAATGACGGCGGTATCCTCGGCGGCAACGGCCACATCGGCGCGCTGTCGGTGAACAGCGGCGGTACGGTGGCGCCGGGTAACTCCATCGGCACAATGAACGTGGCCGGTGACGTGACCTTTGCACCGGGTTCGACCTACGCCGTAGAGCTGTCGCCGACCAGCAGCGATCAGATCATCGCCACGGGTAAAGCGGTCATCGAAGGCGCCACGGTGAGCATGTCGCTGGAAAACAGCCCGACACTGCTGACCACCAACGAGGTGCAAAGCCTGCTCGGCACGCGCTACAACATCCTGCAAGCGGCCGGCGGCATTGAAGGGCGCTTCGGTCAGGTGTTGCCGGATTACGCCTTCCTCGGTGGCACGCTGGCGTACTCGGCCGATGGCATCCAGTTGGCCGTCGGGCGTAACGAGGCTTCGTTCGCCAGCGTCGGTCTGACGCCAAACCAGCGCGCGGTGGGCGCTGCGGCGGAACGGCTGGGCGCCGGCAATGCGCTGTTCGAAACCCTGTTGCTGTCGCCGAATGCGGCGTCGGCGCAGCAAGCGTTCCAGCAACTGTCCGGCGAGATCCATCCGGCCATTGGCACGATGCTGATCAACGACAGCCGTTACCTGCGTGAAGCGGTGGGCGAGCGTCTGCGTGAGCGTGATCTGTTCAACGCTGGCGCACCGACCGACGATCGCAGCAACGCCTGGGTCAAAGTGTTGGGGTCGTGGGGCAAGAGCGATGGCGGGCATGACAATGCCGACTCCAACAGCTCTATTGGCGGCCTGCTGGCCGGTGTTGATGGCTTGATCGCTGAAGATACCCGTCTGGGTTTCGTTACCGGTTATAGCGACAGCTCGTTGAGCATGGGCAGCGGCACGCATTCGTCGGCGTCGGTCGACAGCTACCACTTGGGTGCGTACCTGGGGCATCAGATCGATGCGCTGCGGCTGACCGTCGGCGGCGCCTACAGCTGGCACCGTGTCGACGTCAAACGTGACCTGCAATTCGGGGACGTCAGCAGTAAACAAAAGACCAAGCACGATGCCGCCACCACTCAAGTGTTCACCGAGGCCGCTTATGATCTGGGCCTGCAACCGATGAATCTGGAGCCGTTCGCCAACCTGTCCTACGTGCACCTCAATACCGAAAGCTTCACCGAGAAGGGTGACGCCGCCGCGCTGAAGGGCGGTGAGGACAATCGCGATGTGGTGCTGTCGACCCTCGGCGTGCGCGCCAAGCGTTCGTTCGCCTTGTCGGATCAGCATCAGCTGGAACTGGGCGCGAGCCTCGGCTGGCAGCACAACCTGAACAACGTCGATGCTGACAGCCATCTGGCCTTTGCCAACGGCAACAGCGCGTTCACCGTGCAGGGCGTGTCGATGGATCGCGACGCCGCGGTGGTCGGCGTGCGGGCAGGTCTGGCGCTCAACCGCGATGTGCGGGTGAACCTGGATTACAACGGCCTGATCGGCTCGAACGAGAAGGACCACGGTGTGGGTCTGACCCTCGACTGGCAGTTCTAAAGCGTACCGGCAGCTCTGCACAGAGCTGCCGGTTTCTGAAGGAAGAGAGAGCACAACATGGGACTGTTCGATTATAAAAATGCCGATGGCAAAGCGTTGTACAGCGACGCCATCGCGCTGACGCTATATGCCTACACGCCGACCGGCAAGCCGCTGCCGGCCACCGCCTGGACGCCGCTCACGGCGACGGCGCTGGGCTATCAGGGCAAAGTCGGGCCGCAGGGCACGTTCTTCGGCGAGAAGGACGGCTTCACCAGCGCCGAGGCCGAAGTGCTCGGCAAATACGACGCCGCCGGCAAACTGATCGGCATCGGCGTGGCCTTTCGTGGCACCGGTGGGCTCGGTTACAGCGATACCTTCGGCGATCTGAAAAACAACCTGCTGGCCGCCATCGGGCCTTCGGATTACGCGAGCAATTACGCGAAAAACGCCTTCGACATTTTGCTCAAGGCTGTCGCGGCATTCGCCATTGCCAACGGCATCGCCGCCAAGGACGTCCTGCTCAGTGGCCACAGCCTCGGCGGGCTCGGCGTCAACAGCGTTGCCGAATTGAGCGCGAGCAACTGGGGCGGCTTCTTCAAGGACGCCAACTACATCACCTTCGCCTCGCCCACCCAGAGCAGCACCGGCAATAACGTGCTGAATATCGGTTTCGAGAACGACCCGGTGTTCCGCGTGCTCGATGGCACCACGTTCAGCACAGCCTCGATGGGCAAGCACGACAAACCCCACGATTCGACCACCGACAACATCGTCAACTTCAACGACAACTACGCGTCCACCGCGCAGAACCTGGTGCCGTTCAGCATCGTCAATCCGCTGAACTGGTCGGCCCACAGCTCGCTGGGCTATGCCGATGGCTTGAATCGGGTCATCGATTCGAAGTTCTACAACCTGACGCATAAAGACTCGACGATCATCGTCTCCAATCTGGAAGAAGCGTCCCGGGGCAAAACCTGGGTCGAGGATCTGGGGCGCAGCGGTGAGCCGCACACCGGCAGCACCTTCATTATCGGCACCCAGAGCAACGACTGGCTTAAGGGCGGCGCGGGCAACGACTTCCTCGAAGGCCTGGGCGGCGATGACCGTTTCCGTGATGACGGCGGCTATAACATCCTGCTCGGTGGCCAGGGTCACAACACCTTTGAACTGCAGAAACCGCTGCAGAACTTCAGCTTCGCCAACGACGGTGACGGCACGCTTTACGTGCGCGACGCTTACGGTGGCATCAGCATGACCCGCGACATCGGCGCGCTGGTGAGCAAGGAGTCGGGTTCGTGGTGGGGCAGCAAGGAAATCACCTGGGGCGTCACGGCTAAGGGTTTGACCAATGGCAACGAGCTGACCCAGTACAACCACTCGCTCAGCGGCGATGGCTACGGCAATGCGCTGCACGCCACGGCTGATGGTGACTGGCTGTTTGGTCTCGGTGGCGATGACAAGCTGATCAGCGACAAGGGCCATGTGACCTTCGTCGGCGGCGCCGGTAACGACGTGATGACTGCCGTGGGTGGCAACAACACCTTCCTGTTCAGCGGCGCGTTCGGTTTCGATGCCATCAACGGTTATCAAGGCAGCGACAAACTGGTGTTCATGGGCGTTGAAGGCGCGGGGCAGGGCTACGACTACAAGCAACACGCGGCGCAGACCGGCAACGATACCGTGCTGAAGATTGGCGACTATGCCGTGACCCTGATCGGGGTGGGAGTGGCTAACCTGTCGGACTCAGCGTTCGTTTTCGCCTAAACAGTAATCCTGTAGGAGCTGTCGAGTGAAACGAGGCTGCGATCTTTTGATCTTGCTTTTAGGAGCAAGTCAAAAGATCGCAGCCTTCGGCAGCTCCTACAAAGGTCGCGTTAAAGAAGTGTTGTATCGAAATGCTCCGGGGCGTCCCCGTGGGGCGCCCTGGCTGTGAGCTATCTCTAACAATTCCAACAAGAGAGAGGCAATAGCAATGGGTGTGTATGACTACAAGAACTTCGGCACAGCCGATTCCAAGGCGTTGTTCAGTGATGCCATGGCAATCACGCTGTATTCCTACCACAACCTCGATAATGGCTTTGCCGCCGGTTATCAGCACAACGGATTCGGCCTTGGCCTGCCTGCCACGCTGGTCACGGCGCTGCTCGGCGGTACCGATTCGCAAGGGGTAATTCCCGGCATTCCGTGGAACCCCGACTCGGAAAAGCTCGCCCTCGACGCGGTGAAAAAGGCCGGCTGGACGCCCATCACCGCTTCGCAACTCGGCTACGACGGCAAGACCGACGCGCGGGGAACCTTCTTCGGCGAGAAAGCCGGTTACACCACCGCGCAAGTGGAAATCCTCGGCAAGTACGACGCTCAGGGCCATCTCACCGAGCTTGGCATTGCCTTTCGTGGCACCAGCGGCCCACGTGAAAACCTGATCCTCGACTCCATCGGCGACGTGATCAACGACCTGCTCGCCGCCTTCGGTCCCAAGGATTACGCCAAGAATTATGTCGGCGAAGCGTTCGGCAATCTGCTCAATGATGTGGTGGCGTTTGCCAAGGCCAACGGCCTCAGCGGCAAGGACGTGCTGGTCAGTGGTCACAGCCTCGGCGGCCTGGCGGTCAACAGCATGGCCGACTTGAGCGGCGGCAAGTGGGGCGGTTTCTTTGCCGACTCCAACTACATCGCCTACGCCTCGCCAACGCAAAGCAGTACCGACAAAGTGCTCAACGTCGGCTACGAAAACGACCCGGTGTTCCGCGCCCTCGACGGTTCGACCTTCACCGGCGCCTCCGTCGGCGTGCACGATGCGCCCAAAGTATCGGCCACCGACAACATCGTCAGCTTCAACGATCACTACGCCTCAACCGCGTGGAATCTGCTGCCGTACTCGATCCTCAACATTCCCACGTGGATCTCGCACTTGCCGACCGCGTATGGCGACGGCATGAACCGGGTGATCGACTCAAAATTCTACGACCTGACCAGTCGCGACTCGACGATCATCGTCGCCAACCTCTCGGACCCGGCGCGGGCCAACACCTGGGTGCAGGACCTCAACCGTAACGCCGAAACCCACAAGGGCAGCACGTTCATCATCGGCAGCGACGCCAACGACTTGATCCAGGGCGGCAGCGGCAACGATTACCTGGAAGGTCGCGCCGGCAATGACACCTTCCGCGACAGTGGCGGCTACAACGTCATTCTTGGCGGGCAGGGCAGCAACACCCTCGATCTGCAAAGCGCGGTGAAGAACTTCGACTTCGCCAACGACGGCGCCGGCAATCTGTATGTGCGCGATGCCAACGGCGGGATCAGCATTACCCGCGACATCGGTAGCATCATTACCAAAGAGCCGGGGTTTCTTTGGGGCCTGTTCAAGGACGATGTGACCCACAGCGTCACGGCCAGCGGCTTGAAGGTCGGCAGTAACGTCACCGCGTACGAGTCCAGCGTCAAAGGCACCGCTGGCGCCGACACGCTGAAGGCACATGCCGGTGGCGACTGGTTGTTCGGCCTGGATGGCAACGATCACCTGATTGGTGGTACCGGCAATGACGTGTTTGTCGGCGGCGCTGGCAATGACCTGATGGAGTCGGGGGGCGGGGCGGATACGTTCCTGTTCAACGGCGTGTTCGGGCAGGACCGGGTGGTGGGTTACACGTCCAACGATAAACTGGTGTTTCTCGGTGTGCAGGGTGTGTTGCCGGCGGAGGACTTCCGTGCCCATGCCGCCACTGTTGGGCAGGACACGGTGCTGACGTTTGGCAACGATTCGGTGACGCTGGTCGGGGTGTCGCTTAATAGCCTGAGTGCTGACGGTGTTGTGATCGCCTGAGGTTGATGGGGTGCTGGTAAGGGCCCTTTCGCGAGCAGGCTCGCTCCCACACTGGATCTGTGTCGTTTGCAAATCCCCTGTGGGAGCGAGGCTGCTCGCGAAGAACGATAACTCGGTTTCAAAAGTGACTCGATGGCCACGACCTGACTCAAATCCCTGCGAAAACAGCAAGTGCGGCCTAAAGCCAGTACGTGCGCACACGTTCTACAGCTAGCCGTCATTGAGTACAGGAGATTCAAACGTGAAAGGTTTCAAGGGGTATGTCGGGTTCGTTGCACTGGCGCTGGGTTCGGCCAATGCCTGCGCCGATCTGCCTCAAAGCTCGATTCTGAGCCGTTACGGCGTTACCACCGACCAACTGCCGAGCCCGCCGAAAACCGAGGCGGTCGAACCGGTCGAAGAGAAGAGTCGCTTTCAGATTCAGCCCGAACAACCGTTCGTGACCCTGCGCCTGGGTGACGGTAAACAGCCGCAGACCACCGGCAATCTGAGCATCGATCGTATGGCGCAGCAGGATCTGGAACGCTGCCGGCGCTTGCAGGGGGAAGTGGTCAAGCGGGGTGGCACGTACATGCCTTGCGACGGCAGCATTCCGGGCTTGCCGACCTTTGAATAACACTCAATGATCGTTCCCACGCTCTGCGTGGGAACGATCGACACGAGCGAAACCTAGTCTTCTTCGCGCACCGTGGCGACTTCATCAGCACGGACCTTCACCTTGGCCCCGGAAATATCTTCGAACTCATAGAAGCCGTCCTTGGTTTTGGTCTTCGGCATGTCCTTGGTCAGATACTGGGTGCCGTTCTGCAGGGTGACCACTGTCGGGGTCGAGCAACCGGCCAGTGCCAGCGCGGCAACAACGGCGAAAGGGATGCCCAGTGCTTTGATTTTCATACCCACCTCTAAATCCTCATTCGATGTGATGCCGAGCATTGTCGGCCCTCTAACGCGATTGGTGCCATCCCCGGGGGAAAAGTTCGATGGCCCGGCGAAAAAATGCCATTGATCATTTTCCGTTTGCGCCGGGCAGGGCACAGCTGGTATCTGTACGCATAACCAGTACTCGTTCGCCATGGCCCAGAATTCCCGTGACTGCCAATCCCCTCGACGATCCGTTCTATTACCTTAACAACTTCCGGCAAGTGCTTGATTGGCTTGAGCTTCGCTATGCCGATGTGATGAGTGAAACGGAACACACGTTCATTCGCGACTTCAAGGCCTTGCCCCGAGCGTCGCAGGGTTTGCTGGTGCGGATGGTCATGCGCAAGGGCGTGCATTTTCGTGCCGGCAAACTCAATTACGTTGAAATCGGTGACATCGCCGAGGCCGCGCAGCCGTTGCTGGGGCACGGCTGGATCGACGAACACGCGCCGCTGGCCCTCGCCGAATTGTTCGACGTGTTGCTCAAGGCCGAGATCCTGCAAGCCTTTGCAGCCTTCATCGAGCAGCCCAAGGGTCGCAAGGACGATTGGCTGCCGGTACTGGCCGAGCAGTTTGCTGACACTCGCAGCCTGCGCGACTGGGCGCCGCTGCTTGATGATCGTTTGTTCAGCCTGACCATCATGGACTTGTGCGACCGCTTGCGGCTGATGTTCTTCGGCAACCTGTATCAAGACTGGTCGGAATTCGTTCTCGCCGACCTTGGCATCTTCACCTATGAAAAAGTCGAATTCTGCGCCGACTCGCGGGGCCTGCGCAGTCGCGCAGACGTCGACGCCTGCCTGTTCCTGCACAACTGCCAATTGCGTTTCGAGGCCGGTGAGCCGCTGGACACCATCGTCGCGCAGGTCAGTGCCTTGCACTTCGACAACCCGTGGCTGCAACGCCGGCGTGGCAAGGTGTTGTTCCAGATCGGCCAGTATTGCGAGCGCATCGGCGAATTTGCCTTGGCCCTGAGCATTTACCGCGACTGCGCCTATCCTGGCGCCCGTTTGCGCATGATCCGCGTGCTCGAGCGCAGCGGCGAATACCCGTCGGCGCTGAAACTCGCCACACTGGCAGAACAGGCGCCGGAAAGTGCCGCCGAGCAGCAGGGCCTGCAACGGATTCTGCCAAGAGTACGACGCAAACTCGGCGGCCCGCCGCTCAAACGTGCAGCGGCCAGACCGGTCGAGCGTCTGGATCTGCAATTGCCGCGCAGTGATCCCGCGTTGTCCGTGGAGTATTACGTGCAGGCGCATCTGCACGATGACGACGGCCCGGTGCATTACGTGGAAAACAGCCTGATCAACTCGCTGTTCGGCCTGTTGTGCTGGCCGGCGATTTTCGCGCCGTTGCCCGGGGCGTTCTTTCACCCGTTCCAGCGTGGGCCGGTGGACCTGCTCAACGAAGACTTCCAGCAACGCCGCGCCGAGCTGTTTGAAGCGTGCCTGAGCGAACTCGACGACGGCCGCTATGTCGCGACCATTCACCAGCGCTTTGTCGACAAATGGGGCATCCAGTCGCCGTTCGTGTTCTGGGGGGCGGTGAATGAACAATTGCTTGAGCAGGCGTTGGCCTGTCTGCCCGCCGAACATCTCAAGCACTGGTTCAACCGTTTGCTGCTCGACATCAAGGCCAACCGCGCCGGCATGCCCGACCTGATCCAGTTCTGGCCGCAGCACAAAACCTACCGGATGATTGAAGTGAAAGGCCCCGGCGATCGCTTGCAGGACAACCAATTGCGCTGGCTGGAGTTCTGCCATCAACACCAGATGCCGGTGGCGGTGTGTTACGTGCAATGGGCGGAGCAGAGCGCTTGAGCTACAGCATTGCCGTGCGCGCACTGTGTGAGTTCACCGCCAAGACCGGCGACCTCGACTTGCGCTTCACCCCATCCCCCACGGCGCTGGAAGGCATCGCCGGCCACCGCACCGTGGCCTCGCGGCGCAGCGAGAAATATCAAAGCGAAGTGGCGCTGGAGGGCGAGTTCCGGCAATTGAAGGTCAAGGGCAGGGCGGACGGTTACGACCCGGCGCAAACCTGCCTGGAAGAAGTCAAAACCTACCGAGGTGACCTGAGCAAACAACCGGCCAATCACCGCCAGTTGCACTGGGCGCAGGCGAAGATCTATGGCTGGTTGATGTGCCGCAAGCTCGAACTCGAACAGATCAATCTGGCGCTGGTGTATTTCGACATCGTCAGCGAGAAGGAAACCTGTCTGGTCGAGGCGTTCAGTGCAGATGCGTTGAAAGCTTTTTTCGAGCAGCAATGCACGCTGTTCCTGCAATGGGCCGAACAAGAAATGGCTCATCGCGAGGCGCGCAATCTCGCCGCACAACAATTGGCGTTTCCCCATGCCGATTTTCGTCCCGGTCAGCGGCATCTGGCCGAGTCGGTGTTCAAGGCCGTCAGCACCGGACGCTGCCTGATGGCCCAAGCCCCGACCGGTATCGGCAAAACCCTCGGCACGCTGTTCCCGATGATCAAGGCTCTGGCGCCGCAGCAACTGGACAAGGTGTTTTTCCTCACTGCCAAAACACCGGGGCGCAAATTGGCGCTGGATGCCAGTCAGGTGTTGTTCGATCAGTCACCAGCCTTGCCTTTGCGGGTGCTGGAAATGGTCGCCCGCGACAAAGCCTGTGAACACCCGGACAAAGCCTGTCACGGCGAATCCTGCCCGTTGGCCCAAGGTTTTTATGATCGCCTGCCAGCCGCGCGTGAGGCAGCAAGTCGAATCCGCCTGCTCGATCAAGCGGCCATGCGCGAGGTCGCCGCGCAGCACGCGGTGTGCCCGTATTACCTCAGTCAGGAGATGGCCCGTTGGGTGGACGTGGTGATCGCCGACTACAACTATTACTTCGACTTCAGCGCGATGCTGTTCGGTCTCGCCCAGCTCAATCAGTGGAAAGTCGCGGTGCTGGCGGACGAGGCGCATAACCTCGTCGAACGTGGCCGGCAGATGTACAGCGCCAGTCTTGATCAGTTCACCCTCGGCAGCGTGCGCAAAACCGCGCCGGCGGCGCTGAAGAACGCGTTGCAACGGGTCAACCGTGAATGGAACGCGCTGCATGCGCCGCAATTGGCGGCGTATCAGGCGTACGACAAGGCGCCGGAAAAACTCCTGCAAGCGATCTCGCTGTGTTGCGCGGCCATTGGCGATTACCTCAATGACCACCCGCAGGGTCTCGATAGCGCCTTGCAGAACTTCTACTTCGACCTGCTGCAATTCGCCCGGGTGGCCGAGCTGTACGACGAGCATTACCTGTTCGATATCAGCAAGCGCGACCTCGAGCGCAAAAAGCCGCTGTCGCAATTGTGCCTGCGCAATGTTGTGCCGGCCGCGTTCATTGGCCCGCGCCTGAAAGCGGCGCGCAGCAGCGTGCTGTTTTCCGCGACCCTCAGTCCGCGCCATTATTACGCTGACTTGCTCGGTACGCCCGCCGACACCGTGTGGATCGACGTTGAGTCGCCGTTTTGCGCCGAGCAGTTACAGGTGCAAATCGTCAGCCGCATCTCGACGCGTTTCAACCATCGTCAGGCCTCGCTGGAACCGATTGTCGAGCTGATCGCGCGGCAGTTCAGCGAGCGCCCCGGCAACTATCTGGCGTTTTTCAGCAGCTTCGATTATTTGCAACAAGTGGCGTCGTTGCTGGCGGAGCGTTATCCGCACATCACCCTCTGGCAGCAATCGCGGGGGATGCTCGAAGGCGCGCGGCAGGCCTTTCTCGACCAGTTCACCGCACACAGCCAGGGCATCGGCTTTGCTGTGTTGGGCGGGGCGTTCGGCGAAGGCATCGATTTGCCCGGTGCGCGGCTGATCGGCGCGTTCATTGCCACGCTGGGGCTGGCGCAGTTCAATTCGGTCAACGAACAACTCAAATACCGCATGGCCGCCATCTTCGGTGCCGGTTATGACTACACCTACCTGTACCCCGGCGTGCAGAAAGTGGTGCAGGCCGCCGGACGAGTCATCCGTACCCGCGAGGATCGCGGCGTGGTGATGCTGATTGACGACCGCTTTGCCGAGAGCCGGATCAAACAACTGCTGCCGCGCTGGTGGGCGATCAATCATGAGACGGCTGCTTCCCAATTCGCTGGATTGCCGCATACTTCCGATCATGACAATGGCTGGTGAGTGTGATGAGCGAGAAAAACAAGACCGCGGCGATCGAAGAGATGCGTTTTCGTCTATTGATCGATGCGGTGGTCGACTATGCGATCTACATGATCGATCCCGACGGCATCATCACCAGTTGGAATTCCGGCGCCAAACGCTTCAAGGGTTATGAAGAGGCGGAAATCCTCGGCGAACATTTCTCCCGCTTTTATACCGCTGAGGATCGCGCCGCCGGTCTGCCGCAACGGGCGCTCGATACGGCGATCCGTGAAGGACGTTTCGAAGGCGAGGGCTGGCGGGTGCGCAAGGATGGCACCAACTTCTGGTCGCACGTGGTGATCGATCCGATCATTGATCCCGACGGCAAGCTGCTCGGCTTCGCCAAGATCACCCGCGACCTGACCGACCGCAAGATGGCCGAGGAAACCCTCAAGCAAAGCGAACAGCAGTTCCGTTTGCTGGTGCAGGGCGTCACTGATTATGCGATCTACATGCTCAGTCCCGAAGGCCGGGTCAGCAACTGGAACCAGGGCGCGCAGCGAATCAAGGGCTATCTGCCGGAAGAAATCATCGGCCAGCATTTTTCGATCTTTTATACCCCTGAAGATCGCGAACTCGGCGAGCCGCAACGGGCGCTGGAAATCGCCACCCGCGAAGGCCGCTTTGAAAACAAGAGCTGGCGCATGCGCAAGGACGGCACGCGGTTTCTCGCTCATGTGGTGGTCGATGCGATTCGTGGTGACACCGGCACGTTGCTCGGTTTCGCCAAAATCACCCGCGACATCACCGAGGCCCACCTGGCGCAGCAAGCGCTGGAGAAAACCCGTGAAGCGCTGTTCCAGGCGCAGAAGATGCAGGCCATCGGCCAACTCAGCGGCGGCGTCGCCCATGACTTCAATAATTTGCTGACGGTGATTCTCGGTAACCTCGAGATCGTGCACAAACGCGTGGGCGACGATCCGAAAATCAGCCGCCTGCTGGAGAACGCCACTCAAGGCGCTTTGCGCGGCGTGTCGCTGACCCAGCGCATGCTGGCGTTCGCTCGCCGTCAGGAACTGAAGACCGAGTCGGTGGATATTGCGCAATTGGTTCAGGGCATCACCGGGTTGCTGCGTAGCTCCCTCGGGCCGGGCATTCGTATCGATACGCGGTTTCCCGAAGATATCGAGCCGGTGCTGGCGGATACCAATCAGTTGGAGTTGGCGTTGCTTAACCTGGCAACCAACGCCCGCGATGCCATGCCCGATGGAGGTACGGTGAACATCACTGCCGAACCGCAAGTGGTGCTTGAGCTGGGGCATTCGGACCTGCCAGCGGGGCGTTATGTCTGCCTCAGCGTAATCGACAGCGGGGAGGGCATGGATGAGCACACGCTGGCGTCGGCCAGAGATCCGTTCTTCACCACCAAAGGGCTGGGCAAGGGCACCGGACTGGGCCTGTCGATGGTCCACGGCTTCATGGAGCAACTCGGTGGCCGTTTCATCCTCAAGAGTGCAAAGGCCCAGGGCACTACGGCGGAACTGTGGATTCCGGTGGCCGTTGCGGGCATGGCCAACAAGCCGCCGCTGCCTCACGCCGAGCCGGTGGTGGTGCCGAGACTGAGCGTGCTGGTCGTGGATGACGATTCGCTGGTGTTGACCAGCACCAGTCTGCTGCTCGAAGACCTTGGCCATCGGGTGATCAGTGCGACGTCCGGTGCGCAGGCGCTGGCGTTGTTCGATCAGGGCGAGGTCATCGACCTGATGATCACCGACATGGCCATGCCGCAGATGAGCGGCGCACAACTGGCACATGCCGTGCGCGTGCTCAAACCGGACCTGCCGATCATCCTGGCCACCGGTTACGCCGAGCGTCTGGAAGGTTTTGCCGCGCAACTGCCACGGCTGCCCAAGCCGTTCACGCAAATGAATCTGGTGGCAATCATTGCTCAGTCGATGAAAAAAAACGTCGATCAATCCGTCTGAACTTGCGCGCCAAAGGGGACTTCTAAAGGTTTTCCCCACCCCGGAGCATGCACTTTTTGTCTCGCATACTGACCGAGCCCACTGCTGAAGAAACCCTGACCGAACATAACGCCAAAATGTTCGGCTCACCCAAGGAACGGCTGGATTTCTATCGGCGGGAGATCCAGTACGAAACCAGCATCCTCGCCAACCGCACCGACGCCTATCTGGCGGCGCAATCGTTTCTGGTGATCGCCTTTGCGTCCTGCATGGCCAACCTCAACCCGGAGTGGGGCAAGTTGTTCACGCTGGTGGTGCCACCGTTTCTGGCACTCCTCGGGTTGCTTAGCTCGCTGAACGCCTGGCCGGGGATTCGCGCGGCGTACGACATCATCGATCACTGGCATTTCAAGCAGAGCCACTTGCTCCACAGCGAACCGCTGATGGGCCTGGCGTATGACGAGTCGCCGCTGTTCAGCGAGATGGAATCGAGCCACAAGGGTTATCGCAAGTCGCTGCTGTTTTCGGTACGCACGCCGTGGATCTTTGCGACGTTTTGGGTGTTGCTGGGGAGTTATGCGGTGTTTATTCAGGTGACCAATCCTGGGGGGTGATGGGCAGCTCTGGAAGAGCCCGGCCTATGTGGCCGGGCTTTTTCATTCGCTTGGATTTTGTGTTGCCATTCAGATCGATCCCCCTCACCCCAGCCCTCTCCCCCAAGGGGGCGAGGGGGAAGGGAGCAGATTTTTGTGCTGTTCAAAATCTGCGTTCGGCTCGGTACCTCAGGCCAAAGTCCGCGTTCAACTCGGAATCTCAGGTCGGCGTACCTCTACCATCCACCTCGGTCAGTTCCCTCTCCCTCTGGGAGAGGGCTAGGGTGAGGGGCTGTCAAGGTTCGCAGCGTAGTGAGCCGGTCCTCGTCGTATTCAAAAATCCGCATTCGACTCGGTATCTCAAGTCGGCGTATCCCGACCATTCACCTCGGTCAGTTCCCTCTCCCTCTGGGAGAGGGCTAGGGTGAGGGGCTTTTCTGCCTCACTCCACAGTTTCAAGCTCTCGACGCAGCGCCATCGAGTTTTGCGAAGACATCGGAATCGGCGGGAAGTCCTCGTTCAAGACACACAAATGGTCGATGGCATCTTCAAACATCAAATCGGCTTTCTTGCGCAGCGCTCGGTAGTGCTCGAATTGTTCGATGTCCAGATGTTCAACCTCAAGCAGCGCATTGGCCGCTCGATTGAGGGTGTGGGCGTTATCGAACAATTGACGATTGCGTTCCAGAGCCAGTGCTCTGCAAGCCTTGATTTGCGCAGGAGTCGAGCATTCTTTCATGACCGTGACCTTTTTCTTCAAGGATTCCGTTTCATAGGCGTAGCGCCGCAGGGGAACCGAACCTGCCGGGCCTCGCCGGACGTATCCGGCGAGGGGTTATGCTTGTGACTGCCGGTGATTAAGCAGGGATCCATTTTTTTACAGAAAAATGTTCGATCAATTAGTCGATAAAACTCGGGATTAAAAATCAGGATTTTTGTTTCTTGTGCTGCTCATAGCGAGCGAGGATCGGTTGTGTGCTGATGCCATGCAACAAAATGCTCAGCGCCACCACCGACAAGGTCAGGTCGGTACACAAGGTGGCGACGCTATCGGTCAGCCCGTGATTCAAGCCGTAAAACAGATAGAACAGGCTACCGATCCCGCGAATGCCGAACCAACCAATCAACAGCCGTTGGCGTCCCTCCAGCAATGCGCCCCAAGGCATCAACGCAACGCAGGCCGGGCGGATCAGGCAGAACAGCACGCCGCCCACCAGTAACGCCCGCCAATCCCAATGCGCCACCAGCACCACGCCGAGCAGGGTTACCAGAAACACTTCCATGGCGCGCTCGACCAGACCGCCGAATGACAGCATGTCGCCCATCATGATGCCGGCGGCGACCTGGTCACTCTCCAGCCGTTCCGTGTCGCCGTGCACCGCGTGCTGCGGCTCGACGTTCTGGTGGCCGACCACTGGTTGCACCAGATGCTCGGCGGGTGGCTGCCCTGCGCCGGTGGATTTCACTTCGACCTGACGCAGGCCCAGCCCGGCAGCAAACACCGACAGAAAGCCATAGCCGCCAATCGCCTCGGCGACGACATAGGCCAAGGCGATCAGTGACAACGCCAGATAGTCATTCGGACTGAGCGTGCTGTCGTCATTGCGGATACGTAGCGAAAGCGTCACCCGACCGATACCGCGCCCCATCCAGTAACCGGTGAGCAATCCTGCGGGTACCGCCCACAACAAGCTGCGCAAGACCCAACCCTGCCACTCGGCGGCAGAGCCATCGCCGTGGATCAACAACAAGCCGAGAATCACAAACGGAAAGGCCACCCCGTCATTCAGCCCGGCCTCACCCGACAGGCCGAAACGCACGCTGTCCACATCCCGCGCATCGTTGACCTGCACCAGCGCCGCCAGCACCGGATCGGTCGGCGCCAGAATCGCGCCGATCAACAGCGACGGCCCCCAGGGCAAGCTCAACGCAAAGTGCAGCAGCAGACAAACCCCGGCAATGGTCAGCACCATCACTGGCCCGGCGAGGCCAAAGGCGATTCGCCAACGCTTGTCACGCAGCGGCAGGCGCAGCTTCAGGCCGCAGACGAACAGGGAGAAGAGCACCGCGACTTCCGTCAGGTGCTCCATCCACAGCGAGGCGTCTTCCAGGGATAACTTCAGCAGATCGAGGCCACTGGGGCCGATGCCTATCCCCAGCAGCAGACAAACCGCCGAGGTGGTGACCGGCATCCAGCGCAGGTACGACGACGTCAGTGCCAGGGTCAACAGCACGGCGCCAAGCACCGCCACCCACACGATAAAACTCATGATCTGCCGCCCTCAGTGATTAATGACGGCCGCCTGCAGAGACCCTTTAGCTTCTGACGCCGCCCCTGTAGGAGCTGCCGCAGGCTGCGATCCTTTGACCTTGTTTTTAACATCCAAATCAAAAGATCGCAGCCTTCGGCAGCTCCTACAGTGCGTTTACTCACAGCATCGGTTTACCACCGGTCACGCCATAGCGCTGGCCGGTGATGTAACTGGCTTCGTCCGAGGCCAGCAGCACGTAGATCGGCGCCACTTCAACCGGTTGCCCAGGGCGGCCGAGCGGGGTGTTGCCGCCGAAGTTCTGCACTTCTTCATCGGGCATGGTCGAGACAATCAACGGCGTCCAGATCGGCCCCGGTGCCACGCAGTTCACGCGAATCTCTTTCGGCCCGAGCATCTGCGCCAGACCGCCGGTGAAGTTGGCAATCGCGCCTTTGGTGGTGGCGTAGGCGAGCAGGGTGGGTTTGGGCATGTCCGAGTTGATCGAACTGGTGTTGATGATCGACGCGCCGGCACGCATATGTTTGATCGCGGCCTGACACAAGCGGAAGATTGCGGTGATGTTGACGTCGAAGGTCATCACCCATTCCTCGTCGGGGATTTCTTCGAAGGTTTCGTGGGTCATCTGGAACGCGGCGTTGTTGACCAGCACATCGATGCGGCCGAAGCGTTCAACGGTCTTGTCGACCAAGGCCTGGCAATGGGCTTTTTGCGCGATGTCGCCCGGCAACAGCAGGCATTGGCGCCCGGCCTGTTCGACCCAGCGCGCGGTTTCCTGGGCGTCTTCATGTTCATTCAAGTAGGCGATGGCAACGTCGGCGCCTTCACGGGCGAAGGCGATTGCCACGGCGCGGCCGATGCCGCTGTCGGCGCCGGTGATCAGGGCGATCTTGCCGGCCAGCCGCCCGGAGCCGACGTAGCTTTGCTCGCCGCAGTCGGGGTAGGGCTGCATTTTGCCTTGCGCGCCGGGCACGGCTTGGGCTTGTGCGGGGAAGGGTGGTTTTGGATAGTCAGTCATCGCGGGTCTCCGAGGGCTCATGGCTTGTATGGGCGGTTGACCCGGTGTGTTTGCCGTGAGTTCGATCGGATTTACGCCGGTCTTCAGACTGAATAAAGAACCTGTGGGAGCTGGCTTGCCAGCGATAGCAATGTATCAGTCGACATTAATGTTGAATGTCAGACCGCTATCGCTGGCAAGCCAGCTCCCACAGGGTTTAGTGGTGTTCTCAGGTGTTGCGCTGAGTCAGGGCACGCTCCATGCGGGCGATGCCTTCTTCCAGCAGCGAGCGCGGGCAGCCGAAGTTCAGGCGTACGAACTGCTGGTGTTGATCACCGAAGTCCAGACCCGGGCTCAGCCCCACTTTGGCCTGTTCAAGGAAGAACTGCTGCGGGTTGTCCAGGTCCAGCGCCGAGCAATCCAGCCAGGCCAGATAGGTGCCCTGCGGCACGTTGATGGTCACGCCAGGCAAGCGGCTGCGCACCGCTTCAACCAGCCAGTCGCGATTGGCTTGCAGGTAGGTTTTCAGCTCGGCCAGCCACGGCACACCTTCGCTGTAAGCGACGCGGGTGGCCTCCATGCCCAGCGGGTTGACGCTGTCGACCATGCCGCAGCGGGCGTGATTGACGCGTTCGCGCAGGGCGGCGTTCTGAATGATCATGAACGAGGTCTTCAGGCCGGCGATGTTGTAGGCCTTGCTCGCCGACATCAGGGTGATGGTGCGCTCGGCGATCTCCGTGCTCAGCGATGCGGTCGGAATATGCACGCGACCGTCGAAGCACAGCTCGGCGTGGATCTCGTCGGAGATGATCCACGCCTCCTGCGCCGCACAAATGTCCGCCACCGCTTGCAGCTCTTCACGGCCAAACACCTTGCCGATCGGGTTGTGCGGATTGCTCAGAAGCAGCGCGCCGCCACCGTTCAGCGATTCACGCAACACGTCCAGCGGCGTCAGGTAAGTGCCGTCAGCCTGCGCGACGAATTCCAGCTCGACCTTGTTCAACCCCCAATGCCCCGGCGCGTGGCGCAGCGGCGGGTAGTTTGGCACTTGCACCACAACGTTCTGCTGCGGCTGCACCAGCGCCTTCAAAGCCATGTTGAAGCCCGACTCGACTCCCGGCAGGAAGATCAGCTCTTGCGGTTTGACCTTCCAGGCGAACTTTGCCCAGAGGTCGGCGACGATGGCTTCACGCAAGTTGTCCTGCGCCACGCTGTAACCCACCAGCGGATGCAGCAAACGTTGCTGCAATGCCTCGATCACCACCGGTGGCGCGGCGAAATCCATATCAGCGACCCACATCGGCAACACATCGGCCGAATAGCGGCTCCACTTGGTGCTGCCGGTGTTGTGGCGGTCGAATACCTGATCAAAATCGAAAGTCATGCGCGGTCTCGTGAAGGCGGGATTGGTCCTGCGGGCATGATAAACCCATGTCCCTTTGGAAACACACTCAAACCCTGTGGGAGCTGGCTTGCCAGCGATAGCGGTGGGTCAGTCACCATCATTGTTGGAGGAGCCGACGTCATCGCTGGCAAGCCAGCTCCCACAGGGTTTGCGGTTGTTAGCAGGAGTGCCGACAAACGGCCGACGGTCGGTTTTCACACATATCGTGTGGTCATTGTCTACAGTGAAAAGGTCGGCAGACGTTTGCCGCAACCGTGATTGTCCAGATAAAACCCGGCAGCAGTACCGGGTTCCACCTGATCAGGAGTGCACGATGGATCTCAGCCGTCGTCAGTTCTTCAAGGTCGCCGGTATCGGCCTTGCAGGCTCGAGCCTGGGCGCGTTGGGCATGGCCCCGACGCCAGCCTTCGCCGAGCAGGTGCGCCACTTCAAGCTTGCCCACACCCATGAAACCCGCAACACCTGCCCGTATTGCTCGGTCGGCTGCGGTTTGATCATGTACAGCCAGGGCGACACCGCGAAGAACGTAGCGCAAAGCATCATTCACATCGAGGGCGACGCCGACCACCCGGTCAACCGCGGCACCCTCTGCCCGAAAGGCGCAGGCCTGCTCGACTTCATTCACAGCCCCGGCCGTTTGCTCTACCCGCAAACCCGCAAGCCGGGCAGCAGTGAATGGACGCGGATCAGTTGGGACGAAGCGCTCGACCGCATCGCCGACCTGATGAAGACCGATCGCGACGCCAACTTCATCGAAAAAAATGCCAACGGGCAAACGGTGAATCGCTGGCTGAGCACCGGGTTCCTCGCCGCGTCGGCGGCGTCCAACGAAGCCGGTTACATCACCCAGAAGGTGATTCGCAGTCTCGGCATGCTGGGGTTCGATAACCAGGCGCGTGTCTGACACGGCCCGACGGTGGCAAGTCTTGCCCCGACGTACGGCCGTGGTGCCATGACCAATACCTGGACCGATATCGCCAACGCGAATCTGATCCTGGTGATGGGTGGCAACGCCGCAGAAGCGCATCCGTGCGGCTTCAAATGGGTGACCGAGGCCAAGGCGCACAACGCTGCGCGGCTGATCGTGGTTGATCCGCGTTTTACCCGGACCGCTTCGGTGGCCGACTATTACGCGCCGATCCGCACTGGCACCGACATTGCCTTCATGGGCGGTTTGATCAATTACCTGCTGACCGAGGACAAGATTCAGCACGAATACGTGCGCAACTACACCGACGTGTCGTTCATCGTCAAAGCAGGCTATGGCTTCGAAGACGGCATCTTCAGCGGTTACGACGTCGCCAAACGCAGCTACACCGACAAGTCCGGCTGGGGTTACGAACTGGGCGAGGACGGTTTCGTCAGAGTCGACCCGACTCTGCAGGATCCGCGTTGCGTCTATCAATTGATGAAGCAGCATTACAGCCGCTACAACATCGACCTCGCCAGCCAGATCTGCGGCATGCCGGTCGACGCCATGCAGAAAATCTGGGAAGAGATCGCCACCTGCTCGATCCCGGGCAAGACCATGACGATTCTCTACGCCCTCGGCTGGACGCAGCACTCGATCGGCGCGCAGATCATCCGCAGCGCGGCGATGGTGCAACTGCTGCTGGGCAACGTCGGCATGCCGGGCGGTGGCGTCAATGCCTTGCGCGGTCACTCGAACATTCAGGGACTGACCGACCTTGGCTTACTCTCCAACGCACTGCCGGGCTACCTGACCCTGGGCAGCGACATGGAGCAGGATTACGCCCAGTTCATCCACAAACGCACGCAGGTTCCGCTTAGACCCGGACAGCTTTCCTACTGGCAGAACTACAGCAAGTTCCACGTCAGCCTGATGAAGTCGTGGTACGGCGCCAACGCCACCGTCGAGAACAATTGGTGCTACGACCATTTGCCGAAACTCGACATCCCCAACTACGACGTCCTGAAGATGTTCGACCTGATGAGCCAGGGCAAGGTCAACGGCTACTTCTGCCAAGGCTTCAATCCGATCGCGGCACTACCGGACAAGAACCGCGTGATGGGCGCACTAGCCAAGCTGAAATGGCTGGTGGTGATGGACCCGCTGGCTACCGAAACTTCGGAGTTCTGGCACAACGTCGGGCCTTACAACGACGTGAAAAGCGCCGAGATCCAGACCGAAGTCATTCGCCTGCCGACCACTTGTTTTGCCGAAGAGGACGGCTCGCTGGTCAACAGCAGTCGCTGGCTGCAATGGCACTGGAAAGGTGCCGATGGCCCGGGCGAGGCGCAGACCGACATCCGCATCATGAGCGAATTGTTCCTGCGCCTGCGCAAGCGTTATCAGGCCGAGGGCGGCAAATTCCCCGATCCGCTGCTGAAACTGACGTGGCCGTACAAGATCCCCGACGAGCCTTCGCCGGAAGAGTTGGCCAAGGAAATCAACGGCAGCGCCGTGGCCGATTTCACCGATGCCACCGGCGTTGCGGTCAAGGCCGGCTCGCAACTGGCCGGATTCGGCTTGCTCAAAGATGACGGCAGCACCGCGTCTGGCTGCTGGATCTTCGCCGGCAGTTGGACCGAGGCCGGCAACCAGATGGCCCGCCGCGACAACGCCGATCCGTTCGGCATGCATCAGCATTTGGGCTGGGCATGGGCCTGGCCGGCCAACCGGCGGATTCTCTATAACCGCGCTTCGGCAGATGTCGCCGGTAAACCGTGGGACCCGAAAAAACGCCTGGTGTGGTGGAACGGCAAAGCCTGGGGCGGCACCGACGTGCCGGACTATAAGGCCGACGTACCACCGGAAGCCGGAATGAACCCGTTCATCATGAACCCCGAAGGCGTGGCGCGATTCTTCGCCGTCGACAAGATGAACGAAGGACCATTCCCCGAGCACTACGAGCCGTTCGAAACGCCGATCGGCATCAACCCGCTGCACCCGCAAAACAAGAAAGCCACCAGCAACCCGGCGGCGCGGATCTTCGATTCGGTCTGGGAAACCCTCGGCGAGGCCAAGGACTTCCCGTACGCCGGCACCAGCTACCGGTTGACCGAGCATTTCCACTTCTGGAGCAAGCACTGCAAGTTGAACGCAATTGCTCAACCGGAGCAGTTCGTCGAAATCGGCGAAGTGCTGGCGAAAGAGAAGGGCATTGCTGCCGGTGATCGCGTACGCGTCAGTTGCAAGCGCGGCTTTATCGAAGCGGTGGCAGTGGTGACGAAAAGGATCCGGCCGTTGCAGGTCAACGGCCAGGTCGTGCATCAGATCGGCATCCCGCTGCACTGGGGGTTCACCGGTTTGACGCGTCACGGTTATCTGACCAACACCTTGGTGCCGTTCCTCGGCGATGGCAACACACAGACCCCGGAATCCAAGTCATTCCTGGTCAACGTGGAGAAGCTCTAATGGAGAATCTTTAAATGGCCAGCCAAGACATCATTGCCCGCTCGGCCACTACCACCGTGCCGCCATCGGTGAGGAATCAGGAGGCGGTGGCCAAGCTGATCGACACCACCAAATGCATCGGCTGCAAGGCCTGTCAGGTCGCCTGCTCGGAATGGAACGAGCTGCGCGACGAAGTCGGCCACAACCACGGCACCTACGACAACCCGCAGGATCTGAGCGCCGAAACCTGGACGTTGATGCGCTTCACCGAGCATGAAACCGACGCCGGCAACCTCGAGTGGCTGATCCGCAAGGACGGCTGCATGCACTGCGCCGAGCCCGGTTGCCTGGCGGCGTGCCCAAGCCCCGGCGCGATCATCAAACACGCCAACGGCATCGTCGATTTCGATCAGGATCACTGCATCGGTTGCGGTTATTGCATCACCGGTTGCCCGTTCAACATTCCGCGCATTTCGCAGAAGGATCACAAAGCCTACAAGTGCACCTTGTGTTCCGATCGCGTGGCGGTAGGGCTGGAACCGGCCTGCGTGAAAACCTGCCCGACCGGGGCCATTGTGTTCGGCACCAAAGAAGACATGAAGGAACATGCCGCCGAACGCATCGTCGACCTGAAAAGCCGTGGCTTCGAAAGCGCTGGTCTGTATGACCCGGCAGGTGTCGGCGGCACGCATGTGATGTACGTGCTGCACCACGCCGACACGCCGACGATCTACGCCAATCTGCCGCAGGATCCGGCGATCAGCCCGTTGGTGGGCCTGTGGAAAGGCATCAGCAAACCCTTGGGCCTGTTGGCCATGGGCGCCGCGGTGCTGGCCGGGTTCTTCCATTACGTGCGTATCGGCCCGAATCGGGTGGAAGAGGATGAACACCCGACACCACCCGACACCTCGGTGCACGTCGTCGATCCGGCAGTGCACACCTTCGATCCACGCGGGGAGGAGCGGCCATGAGCAACAAGACGATCCTGCGTTACACCGCCAACCAGCGCACCAATCACTGGCTGGTGGCAATCCTGTTTTTCATGGCCGGGCTGTCCGGGCTGGCGTTGTTTCATCCGTCGTTGTTCTGGCTCAGCAACCTGTTCGGCGGCGGGCCGTGGACGCGGATTCTGCATCCGTACATGGGCATCGCCATGTTCGTGTTTTTCCTCGGACTGGTACTGAGTTTCTGGCGTGCCAACTTCTTCATCAGCAACGACGGCAAGTGGATGCGCCGCATTGACCGGGTGCTGGTCAACGATGAAGAAAGCGTGCCGCCGGTGGGCAAATACAACGCCGGGCAGAAGCTGCTGTTCTGGACTTTACTGCTGTGCATGCTCGGTTTGCTGTTTACCGGGCTGGTGATCTGGCGCGCCTGGTTCAGTGCGTATTTCGGCATCACCGTGATTCGCTGGGCGATGCTCCTGCATGCGCTGGCCGGGTTTATTCTGGTGCTGAGCATCATCATTCACATCTACGCCGGGCTGTGGATCAAGGGCTCGGTCGACGCGATGATGCATGGCTGGGTCAGCCGCGCCTGGGCGAAGAAACACCATGAACTCTGGTATCGCGACATCACCCGCGACGAACGCCAACCGGATGTGCCGGAACGACCGATCACCAAAAAGGGCTGACTCTTGCCAACCATTCTGGAACCTGGGGAAATTGAAGCGGCGGCGAGTTCGCCGCCGTTTCTGCATCTGCCGCCTTCGAACCTGTTTGCGCTGCGGGCTGATCGACTGGAGCAACTGGCCGAGGGGCATGCGCTGGCTGAATACCTGCGACTGATTGCCGGATTGTGCCGGGTGCAGCAGCAGGTTTTCGACGATCCACCGTTGACGGCGCCGTTCGATCAACAACGGATTGAAGCCTGTCAGCAGCATGGTTTGCCGCCGTTTGCCGCCGATACGTTGGTGCGCGAAGAGGGCTGGCAGGCTTACCTTGAAGCTTTGCTGCAGCGTTATGAACCTGCTGAGCAACCTGCCGTCATTGATGCGGTGACGACGTTGCGGGTCGCCAGTTCCGGCCAGTTACGCGCATGGGCCGTGGCGTTGGTCAGTGGTCAATATTCGATGGTACCGGCGCAACTGGTGCCGTTTCTCGGCGCAGCGCTGCAAGTGGCCTGGAGTCACTGGCTGCTAAGCGCTCCGAATCTGCAACTCAAACCCGGTGACAGCCTCAGTCAATGCCCGGCGTGCGGTTCACCGGCGATGGCCGGGGTCATTCGCCATCGCGGCAAGCACAATGGTTTGCGTTATCTGGTGTGTTCGCTGTGTGCCTGCGAATGGCATGTGGTGCGGGTCAAGTGCGTGTATTGCGAGTCGAGCAAAGGGCTTGATTATCTGAGCCTCGAGGACGATCGCCACGCTGCAAATCAGGCACCGCTGCGGGCGGAGGTCTGTCCGGGTTGTAACAGCTATTTGAAACTGGTGTATCTGGAAAACGATGCCGATGCCGAGGCGTTGTCGGCGGATCTCACCAGTTTGTTGCTGGACATGCGCCTGGCGCAGGACGGTTATCAGCGGCTGGCACCGAATCTGTTGCTGGCACCGGGAGACGAATGAACTGAGCGTCTACACTCTGGCGCAGTGATCTGTCTCCAGGAGTGGCTGATGTCCCTGCGGTTACCTTCCATTGATGGTCTGTTGCGTCATCCTGCGTGTGGGCCTTTACTTGAGCGTCACGGCCGTGAGTCGCTGCTGGCAAGTTTGCGTCAGTTGCTCGATGAACTGCGTTCCAGCGTGTTGAACGGGCAATTGTCAGCCGTCGAAATCAGCCCCGAAGTGCTTGCCGGCCGCGTCGGTGAACGTCTGGCCCAGCAACAGCGCAGCAACGTACGCCGCGTGTTCAACCTCACCGGCACCGTCTTGCACACCAATCTGGGCCGCGCCTTGTTGCCGGACGAAGCCATCGACGCCGTGCAAATGGCCGCGCGTTATCCGCTCAATCTGGAATTCGATCTGGCCAGCGGCAAACGCGGTGATCGTGATGATCTGATTGAAAGCCTGATCCGCGAACTGACCGGCGCCGAAGCCGTTACCGTGGTCAACAACAATGCCGCCGCCGTGCTGCTGACGCTCAACAGTCTGGGCGCGCGCAAGGAAGGCATCATTTCCCGTGGCGAGCTGATCGAAATCGGCGGCGCCTTCCGCATCCCCGACATCATGGCCCGTGCCGGTGTGCGTCTGCACGAAGTCGGCACGACCAATCGCACCCACGCTCGCGACTATGAAGCGGCGATCAACCCACGCAGCGGTTTGATCATGCGCGTGCATGCGAGCAACTACAGCATCGAAGGTTTTACCGCTCGCGTGCCGACTGCTGAACTGGCCGAGCTGGCCCATCGACACGGCTTGCCGTTGCTGGAAGACCTGGGCAGCGGCAGCCTGCTGGATCTGACCCGTTGGGGGTTACCGGACGAACCGACAGTGCGTCAGGCGCTGCTGGATGGCGCGGATATCGTCACCTTCAGCGGCGACAAATTGCTCGGTGGCCCGCAGGCCGGGTTGATCGTCGGGCGTAAAGAGCTGATCGCGAAGATCAAGAAGAACCCGTTGAAACGCGCGCTGCGGGTGGACAAGTTGACTTTGGCGGCGCTGGAAGCGGTGCTCGGGTTGTATCGTGATCCCGATCGCCTCGCTGAACGTCTGCCGAGTCTGCGCCTGTTGACCCGCCCGCAGGCTGAGATCTTCGCCCAGGCTGCACGGTTGCAACCGGCGCTGGCTGAAGTGTTGGGGGAAACCTGGCATATCAGCGCCGTGCACGCCTTGGGCATGATCGGCAGCGGCAGCCAACCGGTGGCGCGTCTGCCGAGTGCAGCGTTGTGTTGTCGCCCGCAAGTCTCCAAGCGCTTGCGCGGGCGTTGCCTGTTGAATCTGGAAGCGGCGTTGCGCGCCTTGCCGATCCCGGTGCTCGGTCGTATCGACGACGATGCACTGTGGCTGGATCTGCGCCAACTCGACGATGAGCCGGCGTGGCTCGGGCAATTGCCGCAGTTGCAGGTCGATTCGTGATTGTCGGCACGGCGGGGCACATCGACCACGGCAAGACCTCGTTGCTGCAAGCCCTGACCGGACAAACCGGCGATCGCCGCCCGCAGGAGCGCGAGCGGGGGATGACCATCGACCTTGGCTATCTCTATGCCGAACTCGCACCCGGCGCCGGCCTGACCGGGTTTATCGACGTCCCCGGCCACGAGAAATTCACCCACAACATGCTCGCCGGCGCGCAAGGCATCGACTTGGTGTTGCTGGTAGTTGCCGCCGATGACGGCGTGATGCCGCAGACCCGCGAGCATCTGGCGATTGTCGAATTGCTCGGCATCCCGCGCGCTTTGGTGGCGATCACCAAATGCGACCGGGCCGAGGCGGGCAGGGTGGAAGAGGTGCAGCGGCAGGTGCTGGACCTGCTCGCTCCGGGGCCGTTTGCCGAGGCGCCGATCCTGACAGTGTCGAGCCTGAGCGGGCAGGGCGTTGAGGCCTTGCGCGAGCTGCTGGTGCAGACGCAAAACGAAGTGCACGAACGCAGCCGTGAAGGTGGTTTTCGTTTGGCCATCGACCGCGCGTTCAGCGTTACCGGTGCCGGCATTGTGGTGACCGGCACGGCGTTGTCGGGCACGGTTGCCATCGGCGACAAGCTCATCCTCGGGCCTTCGGGGAAATCGGTGCGGGTGCGAGGTTTGCACGCCCAAAATCAACCCGCCGAACAGGCCTTTGCCGGCCAGCGAGTGGCGTTGAACCTCAGCGGCGAACGCCTTGAACTGGCGCAGATCCATCGCGGCCAGTGGTTACTCAGCGAGTGGCTGCACGCGCCGACGCAGCGGGTCGACATCGACTTTCAACTGTTACCCGGTGAACGCACTTTCGAACACTTCCACCCGGTGCACGTGCACCTCGGCACGCAGGATGTGATTGCACGGGTGGCGTTGCTCGAAGGCCCGCGCCTCAGTCCCGGCGAACACATGTTCGCGCAACTGCTGATCAATGCGCCGGTGCACGCGGTGAAAGGTGATCGGCTGATCCTGCGCGACCAGAGCGCACAACGCACCTTGGGCGGCGGCCAGGTCCTCGACCCGTTCGCCCCGGCGCGACAGCGTCGTAGCCCGGAACGTCTAGCGCAATTGCGCTCCTTGGTCTCGGGCGACGAGTTCGAACAGGTCCTGCCCGTGTTGCTCAACTACAGTGCGGGCGGTCTCGACCCGCTGAGGCTCGAACGTCAGTTCAATCGCCCGCGCTCGACGTGGGCATTAGCGGAAAACGTACGCCTGATCGACACGCGCCAAGGCAAGGTGCTGTTTAACGTGCAGCGCTGGGCACAACTGAAGTTCACTCTGCTGGAACAACTCGCGCAGTTCCATGAACTGGAGCCCGACCAGATGGGCCCGGATCGCGATCGCCTGCGCCGCTTCAGCGGCTTGGCATTGGAGCGCTCGACGTTTGTCAGTTTGCTGGATGAATTGCTCACCGCCGGATCGATTCAGGCAAGCGGGCCGTGGCTGCATTTGCCGGATCATCAAGTGCGCTTGAATGCTGAGGACGAAAGCCTCTGGCTGCAACTGCAACCGCTGTTCGAACAGGCCGGTTTCGACCCGCCATGGGTGCGCGACATCGCGAAAATGCTCGGTCAGGACGACGCCGTCGTGCGCCTGCTGCTGCGCAAACTGGCGCGGCTCGGTCTGATGCATCAAGTGGTACGCGACCTGTTCTTGAGTGACGTGCAACTGCGCCAAATGGCCAACGTGTTGCTCCAACTGGCCAGGGAAAATCCGCAGATCCAGGTGACAACCTTCCGTGATGCGCTAGGCTTGGGTCGCAAACGCTGCATTCAGTATCTGGAATATTTCGACCGCGTCGGCCTGACCCGACGCATAGGCGAATCCCGCCAGATCCGCCCCGACAACGCGCTGGCCCACGCCTGCGCACAATAAGTTCAAGGAAGGCAATCGCGCCCGGTGGCGCGGCCGGGCTTCAAACCCGGTTGGGGACGGCATCCGTTCCCGGGCAGGTTCGACTCCGGCTGCCTTCCGCCAGTTTGCCAAGATCAAAAGATCGCAGCCTTCGGCAGCTCCTACATAGACCGGTGTAGGAGCTGCCGAAGGCTGCGATCTTTTGGTTCGGAATGCTTGAAAGACCTGGTCTGGCCCCGTTTAGTCACGATTCAAACGGGGCAACGGTTTTTATGTTGATCATTCCCACGCGCAGTAAAGGAATGCAGCCAGGGACGCTCTGCGTCCCATCCAGAGCCGAACGCGGAGCGTCCGTTGAGGCATTCCCACGCAGAGCGCGGGAACGATCATCGAGGGCCGCTACTGCGGCAACTGCAGATTATCCATCACCCGATTCACCGCCAGCTCCCCCAGCATGATCAGTTGCGCAATACCCAGCAGCGTTCTGCGCTGCGACGCGGGTATGAGGTGGGCGAAGTCATGGGCGATGGTTCTGGCGGAGGCGAGAGTTTCGCTGGCGTCGGCCAGCAGTTCCTCGTTTTTGAAGTCTGCGGTAACGGCGTACATCCTGCGGGTCTTACGCGGCGGTGGGGTCGAACCGGGTGGACAGAGATAGTGATCAAGCGCACGTTCGGCGGCGTCGTTGAGTTTTTTGGAGTCGTGGGATTCGTAGGGGGAGGCGAGGTCGGTTTCAGGCGGGTTGGGTGTTGGTTTTATCATCGGTAAAGCCTCTAGAGTAATGAAGCTACCACCGTTCGCTGCTAACGAAGGAGGTGGCGGCTGTACGCGGGTTAGCAGACCAGGACTCTAGAACCCGGCGCACCGAAGTGCCCCACGCAAAGCCGCCATAACGGCAACGGACTTTATGCGTCTAGAGAAAACCCCGGGCTGCTAAACCCGATCACTGACAATCAGCGACCGACCCACAATAGAACCCGCCCCCAAAGCGCACAAGCCGGCGGATTCTGGCGTAGCTGTAGGCAATGGCGCAAGGATGTGTAGCCTCGAAGGCGTGTCTGGAGGTGTCTTTTAAACGCCTGAGTTTAAAAAGCGATTTGCGCTGACTTCACTGGCCCCTTCGCGAGCAAGCTCGCTCCCACATTTGAAATGCGTTTCCCTGTGGGAGCGAGCTTGCTCGCGAAAGGGCCATCCCGGTCAGCAAAAAATCTCGATCAAGCCCGCTGTTTAACTCACTTGTTAAATAAATCCGTCCCCTTATCTTTTCGTCCCCTTATCTTTTGAGTTCAGTAGAAAACTCACGATTAAAACCCCTCTGTTTAAATCATTGGCAAAAGCTGGAAGGCTTCTTGCGGTAGCTGTGAGCCCGCTCTGGATATCAAAAGTTTGCTTTGAAGGAAGGGCTGGTAAATAAATGCGTCCACTTTTCCCTTCAAGCTATTTATTGATTAATTTCAAGTACTAAAACCTCATTTGATGCATGGTGGCATACAAATAGCAGCTTTCCATCCGGGCTGAAGGTCAGACTAATGGGTTGGGCTTCTACCTGAAGTGTATCAATGACCTCAAGAGTGGACGCGTCTACGACTGAGATCATCGTGGAGCCCCTATTGCATATGTAAATACGCTGGCCGTTCGGACTAACGACGGTTCCGTACGGATACGCTTGCACAGTAATCGTACCGATTACTGAAAACGATTCTATGTCGATAATATCCACCTTGGGCAGTAGAAGGCTGCATACCAGAATTCGCTTTCTATCGGGATGCATCGTCAATACATAGGGCGCTGGATTTACCGGGATTTCTGCGATCACTGACAAATCCCTACGATCAATCACCGAGACGGTATTAGAGTTTGCATTTGAGACGTAGAGTCGATCACCTGATGGGTTGATAATAATGTGGTTAGGACAAGACCCGACCGAAATGCGATTTATCTCAGTCTGACTTTGCATATCGATTTCTGCCACCGCTGAAGATCCCCGACAAGTCATGTATGCGCGCGAGTTGTCGGGGGCAAATACGACAGAGTGGGAATGGGGAACGGCTTCAATGTTTAGTCTATTGACTAGTGATCGAGTTTGGACGTTGAAACGATCGACGGAGGTTTCGTCGAAATTTGTCAGATAGGCGTAAGCGCCATCCGAACTTATAGCAACAGTGCATGGATATGTATCCGTTTTCAAAGTTTCAACAATGACTAGTGATTGTGTGTCAATGATCACAACTTCTCTCGTGTCAGCAATAGTTACATATAGCTCCAGGCCGTCTGGAGTCATATCTAGCCACACCGCAGAGTTGTTTAAGATGATTTTTCCAGAAGTCCCAGGAGTTCGAATGTCAACTGATGCTTGGGCAAGGAAGTTGTTGACTCTTGCAGTTAGGCTGTATTTTCCAGGATTAGCATGACCTTTTATTCTGCTGACATTAATGTCACCTGCTAAATCCGTATGAAAGGTGCGTGACTGGCCACTTCCGTCGGCAAATGTAAACCCCTCTGGTAGCGTCAAGCAGACCGGAGTATTCGGAACTGCGATGCCATCGACAGCAGTTCGTAACTGTAGCCGCACATCTCTAAGGCGTGCAGCAGGGGCAATAGTATAAATAGCGTCTGTAAAGCTCAGTACATAAGGCTCCATGGCCTTGACGATATACGTGCGCAGCGGAAAACTCAGCGCCAGGTTTTCATCCATGCTGCGGTCCGGAGTTGCCATGAAAGACACGTTGAGTGGGCTGAGATCCTTTAACGACTGCAGGTCAGCCAAAGGCAAGGATGCATCGAGATAACCTTGCGATATCCAGGTCCCGTTCACGGCATTACCTGACCCTCTCCACACTACGCGCTTGTACTCGGTATCATCTTTTTTGGTGCCCTGTATCTCCATCCAGACACGCTGGCCACTGGCGATGTGCGGCCAGAAACCGCCACGAAGAGTGGCCGCAGCAGTGAGCGTCGACACATCCAGCTCAGTGCCGTCACCACCGCCGGCGGCCTGAATAATCTTCGGCGAATGCGAAAGATCCACGCGCAGTTGCAACACCGCCAGCGTAAGAGTCCGCGAGTCTTTCGGATCCTGGGTGGCGCGTGTCACGGAGTAGTTCAGCGTGATTGACTTGGCGAGGTTGAACGCAAGCACCGAAACGGCCAGCGGTATTTCTTGCGGGCCGACAGTGGTGACCGGCCATGGATCCGTGGTGTGTGAGCCGGCAGGCAACGTTCCGGTAGCGCCGATCCAGCGGACGATAATCTTGTCACCGACCAGCATGCCGACATAGTTGATCACCGCCGTCAGTGCGCTCTGAGCATTGAGCGGGTCGAGGCTGCTGTCGTTCGGGGCTTGCTTGATCTTCGGCTCTGTCAGATCCAGCGCCACGCCGACACTGAACTTCAACGTATCCGAATAACTCGTCCCGCCCGCCGCGCGTTTGATCTCGTATTTGACCTCGACCGTTCCGCCTTCATTGC